>CACYBG010000334.1 GCA_902772605.1 uncultured Spirochaetaceae bacterium | reverse complement strand
ACGTTCATTGAAAACGTCCAGAAAGCCTACACGGAAAAAATCGGTTACGCAGCAGGATTCTTTGCATGTGAAAGCGGAGATGGAGTGAGCAGGTTCTAGGGAAACACGAATAATCTGAAAGCGGATTTTTCAATGTTAACATTGATATCTGCGACCCCGCAATAATTCCTTATATTATAAAGAATTATGAGAAATTGCCAACAACCGCTGATTAATGCTTCGTGTATTAATCAGCGGTTATCTTGTCATACTCAATCCATACAGGCTGCTTTGAATAGTCACCGCTTGCAACATCGTAATATCGGTATGCGACTTCGCTCGTATTCCTTGAGTTCATAAAATATATCCTGTTTTCCCTGACCCAGACATTATCCGTAAAATCGATTTTAAACTTTTCGTTTTCGGGAATATCGGATGTAGACCAAGTTGGCGTAATCTTCTGCATTTCCAGTTCGTCCGTCAGTTTATAAATGTCAACATAGGTGTAATTGTTGGCCCAGTTGGTGACTCTGATATAAAGGCATCCGTTTACATCCGCAATCCTTGCAATAAAATTGTATGATGTCCTGAAATCCGTTTCTATTTCCCTTATAATATCGGGTTTCCCAGACCGGCATAGTAATGACTATAGGATCTATCAGATGGGAAAACTTTTTTATCTCTGTTTTGCCTGTAATGCAGCTCAAATCATCAAGGCTTTCAAAATCTTCTTTTTCATAAATCGTTATCGGACCTCCATCAGTCGAAACATTTCAGACATCCGACCTTAAACGTCCACTCGGGAGTCTGCAAGGCGGCGTCTTCCACAAAATACCACGGACTTATGATTTCATAGCTTTTCAGGACGTGAAATTCCTGAGACGGCATGTAGCTTTGACCAAGGAGCATTATTTTTCTTCCGGTCTTTTCATCAACTGCAAGGTCAAGCACAAGGACAACATGTCCCGGAGTTCCGCCATAAATGAAAAAATCTCCGACCTGAATTTCCGAAATCTTTCTGGATTTGGATTCCTGCGAAAGAGAAAGCGTCCCAGCGTACGTATAGATGAATTTCATGTACTCATCGAATATTTCCCTGCCATAACCTTTTTTGTATCCGCTTTTCCATGACGTTTTGTTTCCAGATACCGCCACCCGTTCACCGGATGCATATTTTGAAAAAGGAACCGACATGCCGTTCGTAATCTTAAATTCGATTTCTGAATATCGTCCCTGTGCATACAGATATTCCGCACGAAGCTTCATTACAGCATCGGCGCACTGAATCAAATCGGTTTTTAAAATCGGCATGTTGAAAACGGATGCATGGACCTTGCTTGATTTTTCGCGACCGTCGTACAGGAGGACCGGAGAACCGAATTCCTTAAGCGGATATGTACGAAGGAAATTTCCAAACGAATCTTCAGGACATTCCACCCTCTCAAATCCTGCCGGAGTAAGAAAACGTTCGGAAATGTTTTTTCCGCTACGGTTGATTACCGACTGCGTATTTGCAGTACACGAAATCAATGCGAACAGAAGAATCGCACCGAAACTTTTTTTATGCCGAAATATTTTTTTAATCGCAAACATCAACTCAACTCCTGATGATTCACCATTGACGGACAAAACGCCAATGAAAAAAAATGGTCCCGACTTGCCGCCGGAACCATCAGTCTAACATCAAACCTTGAATCGGTCTATATGGTTACCCATCCTGTTTATCGACTCCCTGACCTTCGAAGATATTTCGGAAAGCAGTGTGCCCGTCTTATTCATTTCCGATGCACCGACCGCCATTTCATTCATTTCGTCCTTTATGACCGTGGTTGCATCCTGAAGGTTTTTGATTTCGGTTAGGATTGCACGGTTTCCATCAGCCATCTCGTGTGATGCATTCTTGACTTCAAGCGTACTGTCATTCATGATTTTCAAGGCCGATACAATCTGCTGCGATCCAGTATGCTGTTCTTCCATATCGTCAAAATCCTTTTGCGTCTGTTCCAAATCAAGCTCTGCACGGGTCACGTAAAACGCAATATCCTTGACGATGGTCTTAGGCTTATCCAAAAACGAGTTGATTGAATCGGCTGTTGCAGAAATATGATTGGTCGCGCTTTCCATGACGTTCTGCTTTAAGACATAATCCTGATTTGTAAGGGTCGGGATTGCAACCATAAGTATGGCGGCAAGAATCATGACGCTTGTAGCAAGAATGAGTTTAGCCTTTATGCTCTTCATAAGACCTCCAAAGATTTTACGACGCATCCGCCTCTCCCCCACGGTCAAACATCGTTTTAAGGCTCGCTAAACTTTATTTTATTCTTCTATTATAACATCTATAACATCACCATAATGATTTTTCAACAAAAAAAAGCCCCCGACAAAACTGACGGGAGCATGTAGGGCTGTATATGCATTTTCCAAAGTCGATGGATCCGCTCCATCAGAATTT
>CACYBG010000333.1 GCA_902772605.1 uncultured Spirochaetaceae bacterium | reverse complement strand
TCGCAAGCGGTGTAGACAGGAATGTTGCAGGCGAATACTCTTTCATAGCATCAATACCGGCAGTTCTGGGTGCATTCATCCTGGAGGCAAAAGACCTTGGAAACATTACGACCGGAGTGGGAATCGCCCCGTTGATTGCCGGATGTCTGACAGCTTTTGCAACCGGTTACCTTGCACTCTTCCTTCTGATAAAAATCATTAAGAAGGGACATCTGGAATGGTTCGCATATTACCTCATTCCGGCTGCAATTCTCGGACTCATTTTCATCAAATGAAAGTAACGTTTTTTGATTCCGACTGTTTTTAATAGGTAAGCCCTGCTGATTGTCACACGTCAGTCAGCAGTCGTAATCCTCCCGAACATTATGGAGAAACAGATGAAACGCAGAAGATTATTAACCGTCATACTTTTTGCAACAATGGCATTTTCAACGGCCATCGCATCACCAAACGCAAACGAAGAAAAATCGGACGACAATCCTTTTTCCGCATTGATTGACTGGGGAAAGGACACATGGAACACAGTCAAGGATGCCGCCACGGGAATAGTTGAGGATATAGGAGATGCCATCAATTCCGCAACATCAAAAATTCCGGTCGGAACATGGGAATTCAAAAACGGCTCATATTCAACCGTTATGGTCTGTGAAAAAAACGGCAGCATGTCGATTACGCAGACAAACTTTTCCGGACAAACGGTCTTTACGGGAACCTTTACGGCATCGTCAAGCAAAATCACCTTTAAGGTCGAAAAGAAAACTTCAAAGGTTCTTTTTGTAACGACGAACAAAAATCTGGATGAAACCTGGTCAATCGACTATTCGCTTCCGGCATCAAAGGAAATCAAGATTACAAGTCAGAACATTCCGGCTGATGCAAACGGATACAATTTTTCAAAGCCGACGATATTCACAAAGCAGAACGAAAAATAAATCCGCAGGATAATATCCAGACCGACAGTAAGGCTCCATGATTGAATCGACAGTGAAAACATGGAGCCTGATTATTTTAAAAGCGTCCGTGTCTATTGATGAAGCGAAACTTCTCCAGAGGAAAGCACCTTTTCACTTCCGTCTTCCAGCCGAACCAAAAGTCCCGCATCATCAGTTACATCCAAAACCTGAGCGTCGTAAACTCCAAGCTCATTTCCAACAAGCGGCGTAACACTAACAGTCTTTCCCTTCAAAAATGATTTGGCCCTGTATTCGTCGATGAATTTTTCATCACGGTCCAGAATCGAAAGAACTTCCTTGACTGAAGCCGCAAGCAGACTGTTCCTATAGGCATCAGGATTTTTACTGCTGTCGATTATTCCGCCGGCTTTTCCCCAGTTAGCCCCCTCAGATTTTTCCATGCTGATGTTGATTCCGATTCCGATTATAAATCCGGCCAAAGAACCGGAAGCATCGCAAAATCCTTCGACAAGAATTCCCGACACTTTTTTTTCACCGACATAAACATCATTGACCCATTTGATTTTGGTTTCAACACCAAAGACATTTTCGATTGCACGGCTGACTGCTACACTCGAAGCGGCAGTAACGCACGCAGGATTTATCGGCTTGGATTTTGGAATGTACGCCAATGAAAAATAAATGCCGGTCTTATCAGGAGAATAAAACCGTCGTCCTATTCGCCCACGTCCAGCAGTCTGTGAGCCAGAAGCAACCAGAGTCCTGTCGATTTTTTCAGAAACCTCAGTCAGAAAAACATCCGAATCAGAATGTAGTCGAAGATTTTCAATCCTGCGCAAAAGTTCCGAGTTGGTCGAATCAATCACATCGTACAAATCAACTTTTGAAGGCGAAAAATCGGCCGGAATAAAATCCGTTTTATAGGACTGAAATTCACGCCAGAAATTTTCGACCGTAAAATCATTTTGCATTTATTTTTTTCCAAGCAGATTAAATTGTGAAACCGGAGATGAAAATACAATCCCGCTTCCAGGCTGTGAAAGACATTCAAGTTTTTGGATTGCGGACATTACGGCATCTTTTTTTTCATGGTCAACCACAATCAAAAGC
>CACYBG010000332.1 GCA_902772605.1 uncultured Spirochaetaceae bacterium | reverse complement strand
GTGCGGTGGGGGTGTTTTGACCTAATCATATGGCTGTGATATAATCCAGGCATGGCTCTTAAATCAGATAAATTTTCGTCTACGGCAGTGTTGGATAGGACCGACATAAAGCCGCCTTCAGATTACAAGGTGATACTCTTCAATGACGACTATACTACGAAGGAGTTTGTGGTAAGCGTGCTGGTCAAGGTATTCCATAAAAACGTTGAAGATGCCATTTTCATCATGGAATCCGTGCATAAGAGCGGGAAGGGGATTGCCGGAATATATCCGTATGACATAGCCGAAACCCGCAGGGAAATGACCCTTCGCATGGCCAGACAGGAAGGTTATCCGCTCAAGTGTGAACTGGAGGAATGTTGAACCCATGGACATGGATGAAAACCTGAATAATGCCCTCGACAAGGCATATAATGAGGCTTCAAAGCTGAAACATGAATTCCTGACGCCTGAACACCTTCTGTTCTTCATGCTTATGGACGAGGATCTGCTTGACGTCCTTTCGAGCGCAGAAGTGGATATAGAGAAACTCTGTAAGGATCTGCACGATTTTCTCAGGGATAAGGTTCCGATTGTCGGTACTGTGGACGAAAAATACGAGCCAATAATGACCGTCGGGCTTACGACCGTTTTGAACGCAGCTTTTGAACACTGCTATTCATCCGAAAAAAAAGAGGTCGGCGTGCTGGATGTACTCATCGCCATGTTCGATTCGGATAAATCATACTGTTCCTATCTTCTCAAGAAAAACGGTGCGGTCAGGCTGGAACTGCTTGAGGCAATCAGGGACCAGAATTTCGGCGGTGAAGAAGAAGATGATGATGACATCGACGAACAGTTTTCCGAAATCGTCATGGGACTGCACAGCGATTTACCCAAGGACGGAAAATTCCTTGAAAAATATGCCGTGAACCTTACGGAAAAGGCTGCAAACGGTGAAATCGACGAGCTGATAGGCAGGGAAGACGAAATCGATCAGACCATACAGACTCTCTGTCGCAGGACCAAGAATAATCCTCTTCACATTGGGGATGCCGGGGTCGGAAAGACTGCCATAACCGAGGGACTTGCACTTAAGATTCACAGGGGCGAGGTTCCCGAAATGCTAAAGGGATTTTCCCTTTATTCGATAAACATGTCGTTCCTTCTTGCGGGTACCAAGTTCAGGGGCGAATTTGAAGAAAAACTCAAGGGCATTTCCGATGAATTGATGAGGAGGGACGACTGCATAATCTTCATCGATGAAATCCATACCGTAGTCGGTGCCGGATCCGGGACGGACGGAAGCATTGATGCGGCAAACCTTTTGAAACCCCTTTTTGCATCTGGAAAAGCACGCTGCATCGGTGCGACCACTCCCGAAGAGTACAGGAAGTATTTTGAAAGGGACAGGGCTCTTGCACGCCGTTTCCAGGTGATAGAAATAAAGGAACCGTCCAGGGATGATGCGCTTAAGATTCTTCAGGGACTTGCACCGAAGTATGGAAAATTCCACGGGGTCAAATACGGTAAGGAAGTGCTTGAATGTGCGCTTGACCTTTCAATCAGGCTGCTTCCTGACAGAAGGCTTCCCGACAAGGCAATCGACATAATAGACGAGGTCGGCTCCCATGCAAAGATTCATGCCGTGAAGGATTCCGAAACAGACGGTGAAAAATCATCCAGGGCGAAGGTCATCCCGATAACGGTCGAAATGGTAAAGAATGTCGTTTCAAAGATGGCAAGGGTTCCTGTCGAGGATGTTGCAAGGGGCGAGGGTGAAATACTCAGGGACCTTGAAAAGAAGATTGAATCCCAGATTTTCGGACAGGATGATGCGGTCCGCCTTGTGGTGAATGCCGTGAAAAAATCAAGGGCGGGATACAGGGACGTTGAAAAGCCCGAGGCTGCATTCCTTTTCGTTGGACCGACCGGAGTTGGAAAGACAGAGCTTACGAAGGTGCTTTCAAAGGAACTGAACGAAAACCTTTTGAGAATCGACATGAGTGAATATCAGGAAAAGCATTCGGTCAGCAGGCTTATCGGTTCTCCTCCCGGATACGTAGGATTTGAGGAAGGCGGAATGTTGACCTCTGCAGTGCGTACAAAACCTCATTCGATAATCCTCTTCGACGAAATTGAAAAGGCTCATCGCGACGTGTTCAACATCCTTCTTCAGGTGATGGACTACGGTTCGCTTACCGATTCAAAGGGGCAGAAAGCCGATTTCAGGAACTGCATAATCATAATGACAAGTAACGCAGGGGCCAGGGATTTGGAAAAATCAGCGGTCGGATTCAATTCCGGTCGCATATCGGATAAAAACGACAGGGCCACGGTGATGCATGCGGTTGAAGAGGCGTTTACACCGGAATTCAGGAACAGGCTTGATGCAATCGTACCCTTTTCTCAGCTAGACAGGAAGATTGTCCTGGACATTGCAAGGAAGGAAGTCAAGAAAATCGGAAGCAGGCTTTCGTCTAAAAAAATCAAGCTGGTGGCAGGAAAGAAAGTCTACGAATACATTGCAGAAAAAGGATACAGCAGGGAATTCGGTGCAAGGAACATTGCCCGTACTGCTGAAAATCTTGTAGCAACTCCTCTGGTCGATGAAATACTTTTCGGTTCCCTTTCAAAGGGCGGCACTGTTACGGTAAGCGTTGATTCCGAGGGTGAAGGACTTTCATTTGAATACGGCGGATTGAAAAACGCTGCAAAGTGATTGACGGGTGCATGAATGATTGTAAGGTTGGATGAACTTGACGACATGGAATTTGATCCGAATTTCATTCTGGATTTTCCGCCTCCACGTTCAAAAAGCGGAGCCTGCCTTGTAACGGATGTCCTCCCGGTCCAGCTGCTTTTTTCTGGATACATGCAGGGTATGTTCCCCTGGTTTTGCGAGAATGATGGGGAGCCCGTGGTTTGGTACAGTCCGGATCCACGGTTCTGCCTCAGGATGGAAAATCTGCATGTGGGAAGGAGCATAGAAAGGTTTCTGAAAAAGACTCCCTATACTTATACCATGGACAGGGATTTTTCTGCAGTGATAGAAGAGTGCCGGAAAATGAACAGGAAGGACCAGGACGGAACATGGATAGGCCGGAAAATAATCGATTCATATACAAGGCTGCATGAAAAGGGGTACGCACACAGCATCGAGGTGTGGGACGGCGGAGAACTTTGCGGCGGATTTTACGGAGTGTTGATAGGCTCAGTTTTTTTCGGAGAAAGCATGTTCACATTGAAACCGAATTCGTCAAAATCTGCATTCGTACTTTTTGCCCGTGCCTTTGAAAAATGCGGAGGCAGGATGATTGACTGTCAGGTATATACGGACAACATGGCCAGATACGGTGCAAGCAACATAAGCCGTACCGCTTTCCTGAGGCTAGAAAAGGAAATGCTGCATGAAAACCTTAAGGGCGATTTGAAGGAGACTTTTGAAAGCCTGTCTGAATCGGTAAAATCCGTCGGCAATATGGTCTAGATACGATTTCCTGTTCCGCAGATAAAACAGGTTGCTTTTGCAATACCGAATGTTTGGGCAATAAAAAAAAAGCTTCGAAGACGGCTAATCTCCGAAGCTTTTTGCATTATCTGTCAGGTCAGTTTACTTGCCGTTCTTGATTGTCAAGATTCCGCCGATTATCAAGGCATTCTTTGCAAGAATCAAAAGCCAGTGCAGTACTTGACCGGTCTTAAAATCATCGAAATTGTTTATAAGGGTTATGACCGTTACCACAATCCAGACGATCAAGGTAAAGTATTTGAAAAAATCATCAAGCTTTCCAAGATCCGTGATGAGCGCTTTTACCGCAAACATAACTCCACATACAATCAGCACGATTCCTACAATGATGCTGACAACCTTTGCCAGGTTTGCGTTTTTGAAAATGTTTGTTACCGCCGCTATTTCTGAGCTTGAAATGCTTTTACCTATTCCCGTGACGAGACAAAGACCAGTTATGACAAGATATATAGCCAAAGCAATCTGAATGACAAATATACCAATGGTCCTTTGCTGTTTAGCCATGAAAACCTCCGTAATAAGTTTCTTCCTGAACCGCATACGCAGTCCACCTCAGTTGAATATAGGCTCGGTTCCTGCAACCCTGCAAGAAACCTTTCAGTAAGTCTTCCATCAACTTGATTAAATCCTAACACGGAATTTTTAACTTGGCAAGTTTTTTTTTAAGAAATTGTGAAATTGTGAATGGCAAGTGAAATAATATTGCATGGAAAAGTTTAATGTTGATTGAGGAAACGCTGATTAATAGGTCGAATTTCGAGTTATTGAAAAGCGTTCCCTCATTAAAATTCATGTTTACAGAGTTCCATAAAAATTAACGCGTACTAATGACAGTTTTTTTACGGAATCGTGAAATGGGTGTCGTTAATCAGCGGTTCCTGTGAATCATCAGTATGAATGCAATGATGAAAAGCAGGGGAGGGACGCATGTGAAAATGAGCGACGTAATCGGTATGCCGAATACCTGTATGCTTGTAGTCACTGCTACCCCGAAATCAAGGAGCATGCCGTAGACTATTCCGCCGTAGTGGACTATGGTGCCTACGACAAGGCACATCCATGCAGGATCCCTTGTGCGGCTCCAGAGTATTATCGAGAAAAATGCTGCCAGCCCGCCCAGGACCAGCCTAATTATATACAGAATGAGTTCCGGCTGCGTCATGTGTCAATTATCGGCCGGGTTGAATGGATTTTTTAAGAATTTGCTGAAAACTCCCCTGTCGGCCCCGAAAGGTACGATGCTTGTTCCGCTGTACACTGGATTTATGACAACTCCGCAGTCCAGACAGTGACAGACGAACTTTGGGAACGTCTCCCTGCTGATTACTTCCTTCCTGATGTAGAGGTAGGGTCCCCGTCTTTCCCAGTATGGAATCAGGGCCTTGTCGTAGATGAACCAGTCCTTTTCCTCCCTTTCCTGAAGTGCCTGAATCAGGTTGTAGATTGAACGTGCGGCAGCGGCTTCAACGGGTGCAGGAATATGAATCGTGTTGAACGAATCCTGGCAGCTTGTAAGCTTGACTTCCATTTCAAGGCTGTCCCTTACCGCAAGGATGAAGGTTCCCGATGTCCATGGCATGGGTGCTTCGATTATTGCCGCGTCAACCGTGGACCAGTCTACCGATGCGTCAGACCAGGGCCTGTAGAATGAGGTTCCGTTTGGTGAAAGGTTAAGTCCGGCTTCCATTGCTGATTTTTTGTCGCCGAACAGATAAATCTTGCGATCGGAATTCAACAGCGTGGATACCGCCTTCTGAAGTCTGTACGTAAAATCAGTCCTGTATGTACCTGTAATTCCTCTGTTTAAGACGTTTTTAAGTACTGTAAATGCCGTACCGCCTCCCCAACCGAGAATTGCGCGTCCGTTTTCCTGGAACATGTCCGTCAGGCGCTGGTTTTTAGCCGTATAAAGAAACGGTCCCCTGGCGCGCGTAACGGAACCGTATCGCCTGTAGATTTCATTCGATAAACAATCTATTTCCTTCATAAAAAAAACAAATCTCCCACTTAAATAATCGGGAAAAAAACTTGTAACAGTCTAAAAAAATCGGGGAGGATCTGAAAATTTACTTGCCACGGGCTTTCAGTTTTCAGTCCCACCCCTGCGTCGTGATGATTTTTGAGTTGACTCCTGCCTGTATCAGAGTGCCGAAAGCTTCTGGTTAACGAGAGCAGACGCTGTTTTCGGATTTGCCTTGCCTTTTGACTCTTTCATGACCTGACCGGTGAGCCATCCGACGAC
>CACYBG010000331.1 GCA_902772605.1 uncultured Spirochaetaceae bacterium | reverse complement strand
TTACTGCGGTCCCCACCCCCAGATACATTATACCACAATATGCAGAAAAAGAAACGAAAAAAAGCTTTAAATATATTTAAGGAAATCCTGCGGACTTTTTGAGGCACAGGCTGATTAATGTTTCCCGTATTAACCAGCGGTTTCCCAAATCAGTCCTCCATTTCCCTTGCTTAAATCACGACGTTTCACTAAAATGTCCTAACCATGAGAAAAAACAAGAAGACCGTTAAAATAGCCGTGGCAGTCATAATCTTCTGTCTGCTTTACATCATACTGGCATTCCGTAGGATGAGTACGGAACTTCACCTCAGCCCCGAATGGTCGGTGGACATATCGAACCAGGACTCTGTTTCCCAATCGGAAGAGACTATACCGTACAGGCTCGGACAGAACATCGGATACTTCACAGAAGACGGAAGGATTGCATCAAGGATTCCGTATCCGTTCAAGGCGACGATATCCGAATCCTATTACGCATCATACGGAACCGACAACACTTCGACCGAATTCTACAGGGCGGACGGAACTCCTGCAGGAACCATAAGCGAACAGGGATTTCCTTTCTTCGACGGTTCAAGGCTCTACGTGTTTCTTCCCGGAGGAAATGCTTTTGCCAGCTACACCACGACGGGCAACGCAGAACAGCTTTGGAAATACGAAAGCTACGCACCGATTACGGCATTCGCAACCAGCAGCGGAGGAGTCGTTGCGGGACTTGCAGACGGAACGATAGTTTCATTCGATCACGGTGGACGCCAGATACACAGGTTTGCACCGGGCGGAAGTTCCATACCGGTCATACTGGGCGCAGACATATCCGAAGACGGAAAGACTGTTGCATGCGTTTCGGGACAGAACCAGCAGCGTTTCGTAGTCGCACAGAAGACCGACGACGGACACAGCAAGATAATATTCCACGAATACCTCGACAGGGACTTCAACAGCCAGGTGCTCGTCAAATTCGGAGGAGACGGAAAGACCGTTTACTACAACTACAACGGCGGACTTGGAATTGCAAACCTCGAGACACTTTCCAGCAGGCATGTACCTCTGGAAGGCCAGATCGTACAGATTGAGGAGGCGACCGATTCATGGCTCGTAGTCGTACTGAGCAGGAAGGGAAAGACCTACACGGTGACCGTGATAGAACCTGAAAACCATCCGGTTGCCGAATTCAGTTTCGATGCCGACTGTGCATTCATACAGACAAGGGGAGACAGGCTTTTCCTGGGAAGGGACAGCAAGATTTCCTGCATGACACTTTCAAGGAAATAGGAGCGTATCGATGAAGCATTCAAAGTGGACTGGAAAAATCAAGAGGACGGCGGCGGCATTGGCGATTACGGCTTTCGCAGCGTCAGCCATAGCTTTCGACTGGCCGCAGGATGAAACTTCGTCGGACTCATTCTTCTCGTACTTCGGACAATACCGCGGCGGAACCATGGAATCCTCGCTGATTTTCAGGGATCCGTCACCGGTCAAGGCCGCCGATTCGGGACACGTTTCCATAATCATAACCGAACATGACGACGACTACGGATGGTTTGAATCGCCACTTGGAAATGCAGTCATAATCGCTCACGAACACGAATACTCTACCATATACGGTAACATTGACAGGGAATCCCTGCATCCCGAACTTTTCGACATGGACACGGTCTCTGTCGGACAGGAATTCGGGGAAAGCGGAAATTCCGGATGGCAGGAAGGACAGAGCTGCCTTGAATTCCAGGTGCTGGACGTCAAGCAGGGCATAGCTGTCAATCCAAGGACACTCATGCCAAGGATAGGAAAGGAACTTCCCCTTTCGATCGGAACCGTATCCCTGGACGACAAGAACGGAAACACCCACCTTCTGGTACTTGAAAAGAACCTTCCTGCAGGAAAATATGCCGTATACCACACCAGGCAGGACGTATCGGTACCTTACAAGACCGTAGTTTCAATCAACGGTGCGACGGTTGAAAGCATATCCTACGATTCAATGCATGAAGTGAACGGAAAGCTCTGCGTAACCGGAAACTCCTCATACACGTGCGCCACGGTATATCCGGACGGAAAGAGGCAGCTTCTCGGAAACATTCAGCTCAACCACGGACTCAACAGGCTGGATGTCGCCGTAATGGACATACTCGGAGCCACCCAGAACGTAACCTACAACATCGAGGGGTATTGATTCGTGCAAACACACTTTTTCTTGATATATTACGGATAAGGGGTTATAATTCATCATTATGGAACACGACATGATTCTTTCTGCATCCGGCTGGAGAAAGGTCTTTGCAGAATCTGGAGACGGTGAAGACAAATCACCTGAAATAGGACAGAAAAATACGGCTCTCAGTGCACTCATTGCGGAAACGTTTGCCGAATACATATCAAGTAAAATCCACGGTAAGGCACCCCTGATTGCGGTTGCAACCGATACCAGGCCGACCGGTCCTAAAATTGCCGATGCTGTGCTCAGGGTCCTCATACTCAAGGGGATTTCAGTCCATTACGTCGGTGTAGCGGCGGCACCTGAAATCATGGCCTACGCAAAGTCCATGGACGGATTCCTGTACATTTCAGCAAGCCACAATCCGATCGGACACAACGGAATAAAATTCGGACTGAACGACGGCGGTGTCCTTCCAGGAAGCGAAACTGCAAGGCTGATTCAGGAATTCGAACGGAAATGCGCCGAAGAAGGAGCCATGGAACGGGCCCTGGAGATGCTTTCCAGCGTAAACGAGGGTGAGATAAGGCTTGCACACATGGTCATGGACCAGTACAAGAAGGAATGCCTTTGGGCCTATGAGGATTTCATAGCCACTGTCATTACCGGAACAAACGACGTACATTCTCAGGACGAAATCTACGGGCTCATCAAATCCACACTGCTTGAAAACTGTCTGGGAATACTCGCCGACATGAACGGTTCTGCAAGGTCACTGTCAATAGATGAAAAAATCCTCCCGGCAATGGGAATCAACTTCCTGCCGTTCAACAACGAGCCGGGAACCATAGCGCACGCCATAATCCCCGAGCCGGAAAACCTGGTTTGGACTGCAGACGTAATGGACGACCTTCACAAGGACGGAATGGAAGACGCCATACTGGGATACATGCCGGACTGCGACGGAGACCGTGGAAACATCGTCTACTGGAATTCACGGGAAGGAGCTGCCCGCATAATTCCGGCTCAGGACGTTTTTGCACTCAGCGTAATTGCGGAGGAAGCGTTCGAAATCTGGAAGCAGAAGAACCTGCCTCAGAGGGGTCTTTTGTGGAAGGCCACTGCAAAATACGGAAAGAAGGCGGTTGCGGTCAACGGCCCCACATCGCTCAGGATAGACGAAATCTGCCGTGCATTCGGAATTGAGGTATTCAGGGCGGAAGTCGGAGAAGCTAACGTCGTAAACCTTGCAAGGGAAAAGCGCGACTCCGGATATACGGTCAGAATCCTTGGTGAAGGAAGCAACGGAGGAAACATCACCTACCCTTCAAGCGTAAGGGATCCCCTTGCAACCATAATGGCCATAGTAAAGCTCCTTGCAATCAGGGACGGCGTGAATCCGGACGGAACTAGGAACAAGGGTCTCTTCCATATTTGGTGCGAAAAGTCCGATCAGGAATACAAGTACAGGGACGACTTCGACATGGCCGACGTTATGGCGACGATTCCCGAATACGTTACCACAGGCGTAAGCGAAAAGCGTGCCGTAATCGACACAAGGACCGAGGATAAGGGCGTTCTCAAAGAAAATTTCCGCAGGGTGTTCCTTGAAGAATGGAAAAACCACAAGCTTGAAATCCAGGAAATATACCACATACACAGCTATGTTCCTCTCCTTACAAACGGTACGGTTGAACGCGAACCAGAAGACGGAGAATCATGGAACAACGGAAACGGAGGCCTTAAAGTCCTGTTCAAGGATGCAAAGGGAGTTCCGTGCGGATTCATATGGATGAGGCCTAGCGGAACGGAACCTGTGTTCAGGATAATGAGCGACTACCGAGGAACCGACATAGCGGCAGAAAGGAGCCTTTTGAGGTGGGAGACTACCATGCTCAAAAAGGCCGATGAAATGTAAACCGCATTGCACCCCCGTTTCACAGGATGGATCGGGGGATTTCTTTTTCATGGCCTGAACCGAACTCAAAGTGAATCCTTTGCCGATTTTTACAGGAATTAAAACATAAAATTAGTTTCAACTAACCGAAACCGTATAGAACAATTATTTAAATTCTGCTATACTTTCTGCCAAACAACAGAACATCACACCTGTGGCGACAGGTTTTCAATGAGGTAGCAGATATGGATGAAAAAGAAATTCTATCCCGTGCTCAGCAGTACATTGCTGAAGAAAAAGACGAGGCGTTCCGCAAGGAAGTCGAAGAGCTGGTAGCAAAGAAGGACATGGAGGAACTTGAAGACAGGTTCTACCAGAGCCTTGAATTCGGAACCGGCGGTCTCCGCGGAATAATGGGTGGCGGAACCAACCGCATGAACACACTCAACATCTCAAAGGCTACCCAGGGCTTGGCCAACTATATAATCAAGGCTTTTCCTGAAGAAGCGAAGAAAGGAACGCTCAGTGCTTGCATTGCGTACGACAGCAGGCACAACCACGACAAATTTTCAGACATTACGGCTCGCGTCTTTGCAGCCAACGGAATCAAGGCGTATCTTTTCACAGGAATGCGCCCTACCCCGGAACTGAGTTTCGCCATCAGGATTCTCGGAGCAAAAACCGGTGTCGTCGTAACGGCAAGCCACAACCCTCCGAAATACAACGGATACAAGGCATATTGGGCTGACGGTGCACAGGTCGTCGAGCCTCACGACAAGGGTATCATCGATGAAGTCAACTCCGTTAAGGAAGTCAAGACAATCAGTCGGGAAGAGGGAATCAAATCCGGAAAAATCGTACTCATCGACAGTGAAATCGATGAAAAATTCCAGAAGATGATAAAGGACAACCTCTACAGGCCGGAGCTCATCAGGGAAAAGGCATCAACCGTAAAGGTCGTCTACACGCCTCTCCACGGAACAGGAGCCATGCACGTCGAAAAGGTCCTTGGAGATTTGGGACTCAACGTAATAACGGTTCCGGAACAGAGGGAAGGAAACGGAGATTTCCCGACCGTCGAAAAGCCTAATCCGGAGGAAGCACCTGCACTCAAGATGGCCGTCGATCTTGCAAAAAAGGAAAAGGCCGATGTCGTAATGGCAACGGATCCTGATGCAGACCGTTTCGGAACAGCATTCCCGGACAAGGACGGAAACTATGTCCTCATCACCGGAAACCAGATGGGAGCGCTTCTTGCCGATTACGTCCTCCTTTCAAAGACAGAGTTCAAGAAGATGCCTGCAAATCCTGCACTCATCCGCTCAATCGTAACAAGCCCGTTCGTGGATGCAATCGCAAAGAACTACGGAGTCCACCTGGATGAAGTCCTGACGGGATTCAAGTGGATTGCATACCTTGAAGGCGAATATGAGAAGACCGGAAAGAAGAACTACGTCTTCGGTCTGGAAGAAAGCTACGGATACCTCGTTGAAACGGAAGTTCGCGACAAGGACGGCGTGAGCGCAGCTGCAATGTGTGCAGAAATGACGCTTTACTGGGCTAGCCAGGGAAAGAGCCTCCTCGAACGCCTCAACGACATGTACAGGAAATACGGATATTTCGAGGACCGCTCAATCAGCAAGTACTTCGAAGGAGTCAAAGGTCCCGGAATCATGAAGGGAATCATGACAAAGCTCCGTGAGGAAGGACTCAAGACGCTGGGCGGAAAGAAAGTCGAAAAAATCCGCGACATACAGCAGAGCGTAGAATTCAGCCCGGAAAATCCGTCGGCAAAAACCGCTCTCCAGTTCCCGAAGAGCAACGTACTCCAGTTCTTCCTTGAGGGCGGAACGATCGTAAGCGCAAGACCAAGCGGAACAGAACCGAAAATCAAGTTCTACATCAACAGTTCCGTACCGGTTGCACAGCAGAACGATTCAGCGCTCGAAGATGCAAAGAAGGAAGCCGGTGTTCTGTGCGACGCAATATCAGCAGAGATTAAGGCCATTCTTGATGCTGCAAAATAATTTCGGAAAGAAACCAGTCATGTTCAGGGACTACGAAAACATTGCAAGGCTTTTTTACAGCGGTGCAACTTTCGTAGCCTTTGATACCGAAACCACGGGACTGGAACCAAGCTCCGACCACCTTACGGAAATCGGAGCCGTAAAATTCAATTACGAAGGGGAACTGGGCTCTTTCGACCAGCTCATAAAGCCTCCGGTCCCCATCCCCTCTTTTCTCGAAAACCTTACCCACATAACGAATGAAATGGTTGCCAACTGTCCGGACGCATCGACGGCATTGGGCAGTTTCCTTTCGTTTCTCGGCGGCAAGGAGACCATACTGATTGCCCACAACGCACCTTTCGACCTGGGATTTCTGAACGCCCAGATGCAGAGGATGGGATGGCCGATTATTCCGAACACATCCATAGATTCCCTTCCGCTTGCACGATGGGTTCACCCTGAATTCAGGAGCGAATCGGAAAAGGGTCAGTACAAGCTGCAGAGCCTTGCAAAAAGGTTCAACGTTGAAGTAAGGTCCGCACACAGGGCCGACGACGATGCCAGGGTGCTGAAAGAAATCTTCCTGAAGATGATTGAGGACTCACTTCCGAAGCAGAAGGATTTCGACATCAATTCAATAGAAAAAAACGGCCAGAAGGCATCGGACCAGCTGGAGCTTTTCTGAATCTAGAGTCATGCCGAATCATGCCGTGAAGCCCCCCTTCCCCGATGTTTTCCGTCAGGAACGCCGATTTTTAAACGGATGAGTTTCCCCAATCCCTTGCAATAAGCGCATGAATGGGAGTATACTGTAAACCTATTCGGAAACCGCCTTGAGGCAACGCTTTCGATACGGTTTCAGAACGCTCTTGTGAGGTTAGAAATGAATTTTGTAGAAGAAATGAAAGCAAAGGCCAGGGACTATCAGAACTCCCTGGTACTCCCGGAAGGAACCGAAGAACGCACGGTTGCAGCAGCAGCAAAGATTGTCGAGGAAAAGCTTGCAAAATCAGTAACGCTGCTCGGAGTGAAATCTGAGGTTGAAAAGGTCGCAGCCGAAAAAGGCGTAAGTCTCGACGGAATAGACATCATCAATCCGGCCGAATCTCCATGGCTCGATGACTTCGGCAAGGAGTATTACGAACTCCGCAAGGACAAAATCAACAAGAAGACCGGACAGCCTGAAGTAACTCCAGAAAGCGCCAGGGAATACATACTCAAGGATCCGCTCAGTTTCGGAGCAATGATGGTCCGCAAGGGAATGGCAGACGCAATGGTTTCAGGAGCACTCTCGGCAACGGCAGACCTTCTCAGGGCAGGACTCAAGATAATCAAGACCGCACCGGGAACAAGCACCGCATCTTCATGCTTCGTCATGGATACACACGATCCGAAATGGGGAAAGGACGGATACCTCATCTTCGCTGACTGTGCAGTAAACCCCAATCCAACTTCAGAACAGCTTGCAGACATTGCAGTCGACTCTGCAAAATCATGCAGGGACCTTCTTGGTGCAGAACCGGCAGTATCCATGCTGTCATTCTCATCAAAGGGTTCAGGCGGAAAGCTTGAGGACGTAATCAAGGTTCAGGAAGCAGTCAGGCTTGCACACGAAAAGGCCCCGGACCTTCTTCTTGACGGAGAACTCCAGGCGGATGCTTCCCTCATTCCTGAAGTCACTGCAAAGAAAGCACCCGGTTCACCGATTACAGGAAAAGTCAACACGCTCATTTTCCCGAGCCTTGAAGCAGGAAACATCGGTTACAAGCTTGTACAGAGGTTTGCCGGGGCAGACGCATACGGACCTATCCTCCAGGGATTTGCAAAGCCGATTTCCGACCTCAGCCGCGGTTGCACGAGCGACGAAATCGTTGTAACAAGCGCAATCACATTGGTTCAGGCAGGAAAAAAGAACTAAGGACCGCTGAATTACGGGCTGTGGAGGACAAATGTTCCCCGCTGCCTGTCTTTCCGGAAAAAAATCCGATCCGGGACAGATGGATACGGTATGTAACACACTTTTGAATCGGGATGCAGTAAAGGATGGCCGTTGAAAAAAAGATTGAAAGACTAATCCTCAGGAAGATTATGACGGGTCTTTTTGCCTGCATCCTGATTTCTGCACTTCCGTCATGTACTACCACAGGGAAGGCTCCGGTCCCTGAGTTTCAGATTCAAACGGAAGCACTCGAGGAAATTCCCGTTCAGGTCGATTTGGAAACGCTGATGTTTCAGGAAACTCATTTTCAGGACGGAACGGAAATAGTCACGTCGCAAACGGCTTTCGACGGAAGGGACTGCATACTCCTGACATTTGCAGGAGACCTTATGGCTCACCCCGCCCTATGGAGGCACGGAGAATTCCACAGGATATATCAGGACATATCGGATGAAATAAGGGAAAGCGACCTCTCTTTCGTAAACCTGGAAACCCCGGTATTCGACCAGCGTCCATATTCGGGATACCCGGGATTCAACGTCCATCGCGAATATGCGGAAGCTGCCATTGAAGCCGGATTCAACGTGTTCAGCCTGACAAACAACCACACGAACGACCAGGGACTCAAGGGCATAGAGGCGACGAGGGATTTTTTCAAGGAAAAGTCGGAGGAGACAAAAGGAAGCGAAAGGCCTGTCTACCACGCAGGACTAAAGGACAGGAGAAACGGTCCCCTCACCTATCAGTACATTGAAGTCAACGGATGGAAAATCCTTTACGTAGCAATCACGGAACTTTTGAACACGCCGTCCTACAGCTACATGATAGACTATGTTCCGCCAACGTCATCGGCCAGGAACTCCTTCGTCGCATCGATAAAAAAACTCAGGGAGGAAAATCCGTCCGACCTTTTCGTCATAAGCATACACTGCTGTGAACCGGAATACGTTTTCGACATAAAGAAGCAGCAGAAGTCCTGGTACGAAAGGCTTATGGATGCAGGAGCAGACGTTATATGGGTGAACCATCCGCACGTAGCAAAGGACTGGGAGCTTTTTCCCGACAGCGACAACGTCCCCAGAAAGATGGTTTTCTATTCAATGGGGAATTTCATCAGCCGTCACGAAAAGAGGAACAACACCGGAGAGGGATTCATGACGCAGCTCCGGTTTGAACGAACGGACGACGGAATCAGGATAGTGGAAATCAACCCCATCCTCTTGACGACGTACAGGACAAAGGACGACCATTACGTAATCAGGAAACTGGATGAGGATTTCATAGAACGGCTTGAAACGGAAGATCCGTCCCAGGTCGATTTTTTCAAGGAGAGACTTAACTTTATGAAAAAAATTTCAGGGAAAGTAAAATGGCAATAGATTACAGAAACCTTCCGGTCTACGCACAAAAGCAGAAGATTCTGGAAACATTGGAAAAAAATCAGGTCATCGTGGTGCAGAGCCCGACTGGAAGCGGAAAGACGACTCAGCTCCCGGTAATTCTCCATGAAGCGGGCTATTCACAGAACGGCATAATTGCAGTGACCCAGCCCAGACGCATTGCGGCACTCAGCGTAAGCGAATTCATTTCGAAGCAGCTTGGGACAAAATATCCGGGACTCGTAGGATACAAATTCAGGTTCGAGGATAAGACCGACGCCACGACAAAAATCAAGATAATGACGGACGGAATACTCCTTCAGGAAATGAAGCTTGATCCGTGGATGAGCCGCTATTCGGTCATAATGGTCGATGAAGCCCACGAACGCAGCCTCAACATCGATTTCGTACTCGGACTTCTGAAGAGGATTCTGGCGGAACGTAAGGATTTCAAGGTCATAGTAAGTTCGGCCACCATGAATGCAGAGGCTTTCAGCAGGTATTTCGACGGATGCCCAATCGTAACCATAGACACCCAGGTCTATCCGGTCACTATGATTTACGATCCTCCGATGATTGAGGCAAGCACGTCCAACGACAACGCAATCGATGCGCTCCTTTCAAAAATCGAAAGCATAATCGACAGGGTGATAGATTCAAGGGAGGACGGAGACATACTCGTATTCCTGCCGGGCGAAAAGATAATCAAGGATGCAATGCTCAGGCTGCAGAGCGCACCGTTCAGAAACAGGATTCACGTAATACCGCTGTACGGAAGGCTTCCCAAAGAGGAACAGGAAAAGGTGTTCTCGAATCCTCCGTTCGGAAGGAAAAAGGTCGTACTGAGCACGAACATTGCGGAAACGTCGGTAACGATAAACGGCATAACGACGGTAATCGATTCCGGACTTGCAAAGCTCAACTTCTACAGTCCAAGGACCTTTACCTCCAGCCTGATTGAAAGCCCGGTAAGCAAGGCGTCATGCAACCAAAGGAGGGGACGCGCAGGAAGGACATGCCCGGGAACATGCTACAGGCTCTACCCCAGGGAAGATTTCGAAACCAGGGAGGAATACACCACCGAGGAAATCTACAGGACCGACCTGAGCGAAGTCGTACTCAGGATGTCGGAACTCGGCATTACGGACTTTGAAAAATTCAATTTCATTTCTCCGCCGGGACACGAGGGGCTTGTTGGAGCGGTAAACACACTCAACATGCTCAAGGCGCTGGAAGACGACGGTACGCTCAGCAAAATCGGAAAGATGATGGTCGAATTCCCGCTTGAACCGCGCGTAAGCCGAATCATAGTCGAAAGCATACTCCGTTACCCCGACGTGCTTGAAGAAGTCATAATCGCATCCGCATTCCTCAGCGCACAGTCTCCGTTCGTACTTCCGGTCGGAGAGGAAACCGATGCAAGGCAGGCTCACCACGCATTCAGGGACATACAGGGAGATTTCGTCTCGTACATCAAGCTTTACAGGAAATACATAGACATAAGCAACAAGGAAAAATTCTGCCGCAATTCATATCTGGATGAAAAGGTCATGGCGGAAATATTCAACGTAAAGACTCAAATTGAAGACATAGTTTCGAACAGGCTGCAGATTCCGATTACAAGCGGAGGAAGCATCGACGACTACCTGTGCTGCATCGCATCGGGAATGATTCAGTTCGTCTGCGTAAGGGAAGGACGAGAGTCGTACAGGAGCCTGACTGCCGACCATATCATCATACATCCGGGTTCATCCATGTTCAGGGCAAATCCTCTCTACATAGTTTCAGGAGAAATCGTAAAGACCAGCAGGATGTTTGCAATGAGCGTCTCCCCACTTACGAAGGAGCTTCTTGATAAAATCGATCCGGAACTTGAATCAAGGCTCACGTCATCCGGAAAAAAGAACGTGAAGTCCAAGTCCGATGATTTCGACAAAAAGAGGAACAGAAGCGAGGATGACAGGGGCGAAAGGAAAAAGTCCAAAAAGGAAAGCCCTATCGGCGAAAACGGAATTTCATTCGGCGGACAGACCTTTGGAATCCAGAAAGTCAAGGGAAAGAAAACCTACCTTCTTCCGCTTGAAAGCCTCATGAAAGCGATTGAACGCGAGGATGAACTACCACAGGAACTTGAAGGCATACATGCAACCGTCATGCTGAAAGGAAACCGTCCGCTCCTTGCAAACGAAAAGCTCGGACTGATTTTCAACGTGGCTAAGAAACTCAACCTGAATGCCGTCGATGAAAAATCCTGGTGCAGGAATTTGAACCTCTGCATAAGCGATGAAAACGAAGGCAGGGAAAACCTGAACAGGCTGATTTCCCAACTCCAGTTCATAATGCGCATCACGATGGCAAAGAGGACTTCAAAGGAATTCGGATTCATCTGCCTTTTCACGGATGGAAACGGAACATACTGGTTCAAGGTTTCAAGGGGATTTTCAACGGCCCAGAACGAAAGCCTTTCATCCCTTGAAAAACTCATAGACGATACGGAAAGCATGGATCTTGGACCTGCCGAAAAGGAAAAGATAAACATGGTCTACAGGATGGTCAATTCGCTCTACTGATTGAACGTAACGATTTTCGGAGACTGCGGCATGATGATGAAAAACGTCTCATGCCGATTTTCCGTCGTCCGACCGCATCGCTGCATCTGTCTCCAATAAATTCATGCAAATTTCTGCCAAAACACTTTTCAAAACGCTGAAAAAGTTATATGATATCTTCCACGTTACGGAGGATTAGCTCAGCTGGGAGAGCACCTGGTTTACACCCAGGTTGTCGGCGGTTCGATCCCGTCATCCTCCACTTTCATTTTCGTACCGGGAAGACACTGAATAATCAGAATGCGGGCAGCACACCCCGTATGTTCATTCAATGTTAGCAGCAGCACATCAACATTCATTTCTTAGAGCGCAAATTCCGATTTTATCGATAAAGAAATGGGGCGGAATGTCCCGGGAGAATCAATTGAAAAAGAACGTCCTGATTGCAACGCTGATTGTAATCCTGTCATCCCTAAGCGTACATGCCCGTAAATCCGACGGAACAAGGAACATATTCATCCCCATGGGTCTTGACGAAGGAATCGTTTCGTACATTGAAAACAACGCCCAGGGAAAATTCGACGGATTGATGCTGAACCTGAAAAAAGACCTTAGCGTCGAACAGATTTCCGTAATCCTAGATTACTATTACATAAAGGTTCAGCTGTGCATCGACAGACTGATGAACAAAAATACGGTAAAGACCGCAGACGGAAACGCCTACAGGAAAAAAAACGCTGAAATCGACCGAAACGGAAACATATCCATAACAGAAGACGAAAAATCATCCTGCAGGTACATATACGATCCTTCGCACCCCGACGCAATAAAAGAAGGACCGTACAAGGGATACGTCCCCTACCCCGACATATGGGTTGACAGTGAATTGGATTCCATGAAACTCTATGAAGACCTGTACAACATTTTCGCCGCATACGCACAGAAAAACATCGAGGGCCTGACAGTGGAAAAAATCGACCTTGCACATACGTACAGAATTATCTTTAAGCTCGGAGGATTCGACGGAAAAGCGGACGAAGGAGATTCAGGCATGAGCTTATTCAAAGGAAACGCCGAATAGTCCGAAAGCCGATATCCCGCATGTTCCAGTGTTGAAAATAACATCT
>CACYBG010000330.1 GCA_902772605.1 uncultured Spirochaetaceae bacterium | reverse complement strand
TCTTATAAGACTGCCGGTGCCGCCGGTGCCGACGTTTGTGCGTTTCTTGAATCCCCGGTTGACGTGGAGCCTGGTAAGACCGTCATGATTCCCACCGGACTTTTCTTTGAGATTCCGGATGGATATGAAATACAGGTCAGACCCAGGAGCGGACTTGCGTTTAAGAATTCCGTGACGGTAATCAATTCTCCCGGAACGATAGACAGCGACTACAGGGGAGAGCTCAACGTGCTGCTCATAAACCACGGACGGGAAAAATTCACCGTAAATGCAGGCGACAGGATTGCACAGATTGTGGTTTCTCCGGTTACCAGGGGAAATTTCATAAGTGCTGAATCACTTTCCGACACAGAGCGAGGTTCAGGCGGATTCGGAAGTACAGGGGTGAAATCGGTTTAATCATGCCGGATAAGCAGAAAGACGGTTCGGAATCATTGGACTCAGGGAGCCTTGCAGGATTGAAAAAAAAGTCAGTCTCGGTCAAGGAAGCCCTTTCAAGGTTCGGAAATCACGGACTCAAAAAATTGATTTACAGGTCTCGGATAAAGTCCGCTGAAAGACGCGGTGACGGAGACTCTGTCGTAAAGCTCAGGGAAAAGCTTGAACTTGTCGGCGGAGTGAAAAGGCATGTCCTGATCCGTTACATAGCAAGGGAGCTTTTCGTCTATTTTTTCGTCTGCTTCCTTTTCTTCTTCGTCATATTCTTCGTAAATCAGATTCTCCTTCTTGCAGCCGACATACTCAAGCAGCGAGTGCCGATTCCAAAGGTCCTGGAGCTGATAGTGTACTGTCTTCCTGCAATCGTGGCCCAGTCTGCACCTTTTGCAACCCTGCTTGGGTTTTTGATGTGCCTCGGAAGGATGGTTACCGACAATGAAATCCTCATACTCAGGGCGAGCGGACAAAGGTATTCGATAATATTGATTCCCGTGCTCATAATGGGACTTTTGATTTCCACTTTCAGTTTCGTGATGAACGACTATTTCCTGCCGCTTGGAACGCTCAGGTTCAACAGGCTGAAAACGCAGATAGTGCAGTCGGATCCGGCTGTTCAGATTGAGGCGAATTCAATCAAGAGGATGAGTTCCACTGCCCTTGTAATCGGTGATGCGGAAGGAAGCGACGTGGATGACCTTGTGATTTTTGACCGTTCAAGCAGCGACGGCGAAAGGATAATCATTGCCGGAAAAAGCACGGTTGAAAAATCAAGCACCTCAGGACTTTTGATGGACCTCCTCATGTCCGACCCGATACTCATACTGCTGAAGAAAAACGAAAGGTCCACGTACGACATTGTGACAGCCGATACGATGAGGCTCAACATGTTCGAATCGTCCATATCGGCATCGGGTTCGGGGGTAAATCCGCAGGAAATGACTTCATACGACCTGAACAAGACCATCAGGACCATGGTTAAGGAAAAGGCTGCATCGGCAAGGACGCTCAACAACTACAGGATAGAATACTACAAGAAGTTTTCCATACCGTTCGGAGCCATTTTCTTTGCCATACTCGCTTTCCCGCTTGCACTCGTTTTCGGAAAGAGGAACGGACTTACTCTGGGCTTCATTTTCGGAATCATAATATCGGTACTGTACTGGGCCATGACGATTATGGGTCAGTACTTTGGAATCAGGGGTGGATACAACGGATTCTGGATGGTTTGGACTCCGAATTTCGTTATAGGCATCGTTGGCATCTTGCTTTATTTCAGGCTGAAGAAAAAATGACGTTGATTAAATACATGCTGAAGAAATTCCTTGCGATTTTCCTTGGCTCCCTCTTTTTTTTCGTTCTCGTGCTCTGTCTGACCGACCTTCTGATGAACCTCTGGAACTACATATCCAAGGGCGTTCAGTTTTCCACCGTCGGAAAGATACTGCTCTATTACATTCCGAAGACGGTCTGGTATGCTGTCCCCATTGCGATGCTTTTTGCCACGGCCTACATGCTCAGCGACCTTTATGCAAGGAACGAACTTCTGGCCGTTTTTGCGTCCGGAATTTCCCTCCTGAAATTCACCTTTCCGCTTCTGGTGATAGGCATGGCCATGAGCTTCGGACTTTTCTTTTTCGAGGACAGGGTCGTGGTTCAGACCTATGCAAAGAAACTTGAACTTCAGGAAGCGGCCTTGAAACGCAATTCGTCGCTGGACAACGAGCAGATCGTAGTCATGGCCGACAGGGGAAGGGTCGTATACAAGGCTCAGTATTATGACGATGAGGCGAAGAGGCTTTTCGACCTGCTTGTCGTTTTCCGTGATGAAGACAGGAAGTTCGAATCGTTCCTTAGGGCCGAGAGTGCCGACTGGATTGACGGAAACTGGGAGCTTGACGGAGGAAACCTTTTTTCGTTCGAAGGCGACACGTTCGTAAGGAGGGAAGTGGATGAGGAGCACGTAAAGCTTCTTACCGAACCTCCCGAAACCTTTCAGAACAACACGATGGACGTAGAATCCGTAAGTTCCGAAGAGGCCAGACAGTACATAAGCCATCTGGAGAAGGCCGGCTTACCGAGTGCAGAGGCCAAGTCCCAGTACTACAAGAAATTCTCGTTTCCGTTCATCGTCTTCATAGTCGTTTTCATGGCGGTGGGGCTTAGCGGAAAAACAAGGAAAAACGTCCTGATTGTAAGCCTTGCTCTGAGCATAGGGTCGGCAGTCATTTTCTACGTCATGCAGATGATTACGATGCTGATGGCTAAATTCGAGGTGATTCCTCCGATTTTCGGTGCGTGGTCGCCGGTCGTATTCTTCATTTTTGCAAGCCTGATACTGCTTCGTTTTGCCAGGACCTGAGGATTTAGGAAACCGCTGATTAATACACGAAGCATTAATCAGCAGTTCCGGTTGTTTGGCGGATGCGCATCGGGCGTTTCCCATAATCATTTTAGGCGGTTAAGTATGGATTTTGTTGAAAAAATATTTGATGTTACCCACGAGTGTTCCGGTTCCAAGGCGCGTACCGGAGTTATGCATCTTCCGCATGGAGACGTGCAGACCCCCGTTTTCATGCCGGTCGGAACAAAAGGGACCGTCAAGGCCGTTTCAAAGGATGACCTTGAGGAAATCGGCTTTGAGATAATACTTGCAAATACGTACCACATGTATCTTCGTCCGGGTGCCGATCTGGTTCAGGAAGCAGGCGGACTTCACGGATTTACCAGATGGAACGGAAATTTCCTTACCGATTCGGGTGGATTCCAGGTCTTTTCGCTTTCTTCGCTCAGGAAGATTGAAACCGGCGGCGTAACGTTCAGAAGCGACATAGACGGTTCTAAGCATTTTTTCACCCCGGAGAGCGTCGTTCAGGTTCAGACCAAGCTCAACAGCGACATCCAGATGCAGCTGGACGTGTGTACCGGATTCGGAGTCGAACGCAGGGAGGCGGAAAAGGCGCTGGAGATTACGTCTTCATGGACCAAGCGCGCCATAAGCGAGTGGAAGATTCAGCGTGAAAACGGATACAGGGGATTTCTTTTCCCTATAATCCAGGGGAATTTCTTCGACGACCTCAGGAAGCGCAGCGCCGAATTCGTCTGTTCTCTGGATACTCCTGGATTTGCAATCGGTGGACTGAGCGTAGGGGAGCCTCCGGACGTATACAGGGAAAAGCTTTCATACACCATGAATTTCGTGACCCGCGACAAGCCTTGCTACGTAATGGGGATCGGAACCCCTGAATACATACTCGATGCGGTTGAAAACGGCGTAGACATGTTCGACTGCGTCCTTCCGACCAGGGTTGCCCGGCATGGACTCTATTTTACGCACAGGGGAATGCTTTCAATCAAGCAGAAGCGTTTCGAACGTGATTTCGGACCGATCGACCCTGACTGCCAGTGCAAGGTCTGCCGTACCTATTCAAGGGCTTACCTCCGCCACATTTTCAGGGAGCAGGAGATACTTTCATCAATGCTTGCAAGCTACCACAACCTTTATTTCCTGAACGGCATGCTTTTGGACATCCGGCGTTCAATAAATGAGGACAGGTTTCCGATTTTTAAAGAAGAATTCTTGAAACAATTCAAATCGAACGATGTTTAACCTGTTGGAATCCGCCTTTGGAGCGGTTCCCTTGCTTTTTTTTAGTCCGGATATGGATTTCCGGGCAGGTTTGCATCTGTTTTTGGGGGAAAAATGAAGCGTTTTTTGTGTATGTTCACTGCAATCATGGCGTCTGCATGCGTTCTGGCATTGGCAGATGACGTTTCCGACGGCATTGGAACGGAACTTTCATCATCTTACGTAAGGAAGGAAAAGGTCTGGCCGAATGCAAAGAGACCGACTGCCGCCACATCCGAGCAGATAGCATCGTCAAAGGACAAGAATCCGTTGAATGCGGGCGATTCCTATGTCGAGGAAACCAACGAGATTTTCGAATACGGCATGACGGATGAAATTGCAAACGTCCTGGACACGATGACCAAGGATGAGGATTTCCGCTTCAAGGATGCAGCCTACGACCTCTTTCAGGTGACAAAAAGTCAGAAAATTCGCGAAAAGGTCCTTGCATATTTTTCCATGGTAAAGGATCCCTGCCTTGAGGATTTTGCCGTCGAGGTGCTTAACGATCCGTTTGAAGAGAGGCACGATACCGTGGTTGCATGCTTCAAGTACGTTTCAGCCGTAAAGTCCAAGGATGCAATCGGTGGAGTCGTGGAGCTTCTGGAAAAGGACGACCTGGGATACTTCAACGAAGCCCTTGAATGTCTCGGTGAAATCGGAGGGGAAGAGGAAGCCGTATACCTTACGGGATACATCAACAAGGACGACCTGACGCTTGCTCAAAGGCAGTCGCTCATAAAGGTGCTCGGTAAGATTCATGCCGACGAAACCTGGGACGTGCTTGCAGAACTTGCACAGGATGAGGATGAAGACGTATATGTCAGGGCCTATGCTGCAGAAGCAATAGGTTCCATGGGGAAAAAGGAAGCGGTAGACATCCTTGTGGATCTGTTTGAGGATGAAAACCCGAAGCTCCGTGAGTATGTCGTGCGCGGACTTTCAAACTTCAC
>CACYBG010000329.1 GCA_902772605.1 uncultured Spirochaetaceae bacterium | reverse complement strand
TTCATGTACGCTTCATCAAAATAGACGTTCCCGAAAATGTGGTCCGGGTGTCCGTGCGTATTGATTACCGTTACGTTTTTGTCGGTGAGTTTTTTGACTGCTTCACTGAGATTATTGTAACCGTTCATCGTGTCGATTAAGCAGGCTTTTTCCTTTCCGACGACCAGATATCCGCTTGATTCCTGAGCCTCATCCAGAAGAAAAATGTCGGGACGCATTTCCTTTACGATTAATTTTTTTTCCATGATTTTTCCTGCCGATTATTTTTAATTTGTTCGCCCCCAATTATATACCGCGTTTTTCCACCCTTCACCCCGAAAAATAATTGATTAAAAATCGAAATTTTTCATTTTGCGTTTCAGATATTTCTGATTACTTGAAACAGGAATTCTGCTACTTATTCAGAATAATCGACAAATTACGACCATCAAAATTGTTTCCCCAACCGTTTTTTTCGCTGGAACTCGAAAAAAGAACCTTGGTATAATCTGGTAATTTGATATTGTATTTTGAGAGGATTTTTTCAGTATTTTCGATAATATCAAAAGATTCCTGACCGTCACCAATTACAGTACCTTCATAAACCATTGCCATTTCATAAGGCTTATTAAGCATAAAATTAACTTCATCCTCTGGATCATCTTCGCTACCAGTCGTAATACCGTCATATAATTGCTTTATACTCTTGAATTCTTCCTCTGAAATAGATTTTTCCAAATCAGCATTATAAGAATCATAATTTAAGAATATTTCTGGTAACAACTCACAGAAAGCATCATAGAAAACATCCCAGTATTCATTGGTTGCTTTCCACATTTCTCTTGATATGATTGTCCAGTCTCTATCTGGATATCGTGATACAAGAAAAGCTTCAACACACATAATCGTATAAGCCATTCGACCATTCAATGAGACATCCTTAAGTTTGTTTTCCATAATCATATTCTTTGTTCGACATAAAGTTTTAAACTTGTTACAGCATCAAAATCAACCTTACGAGAAAAACGATATTTTTATATCGTCAGGCAAATCATCAATTTTCTTTGGAACGGATTACATCTTCCTTAATGAACTCCTTAAACATTTTCCGAAAAATAATTGATTAAAAATCGAAATTTTTCATTCCTGCGCAAGGGATAGTAGTGGCAGCACGGGAGTGCTGTTCCGAAGGAATGGAGTGAGCTTGGCGAACGGAACCACGGATAGCCCGACCCGAAGGGGTGCGCCCGACTGAAAAAAAAATGCACCGACTGAAATTGAAATTGTTTTTCCAAGTTCAGCGGTGCAAATGTTTTTCGATTTATTTGACGGCTATTCGGTTTTGAATTCCTGAATCGTGTCGCGCATGCTACGGACGGCCATATCATTTTCCTTGATGCTGTCACTTACTCCGTTAAGAACGACACTCAGATTTTCCGCTGCTTCCGACGTTTCCCTGAGCGATGCAGTTATGTTGTTTGACGCATTGACGATGTTCTTCGTATTTTCATAAACATTGTCCGTGTGGTTGCGCTGGCTTGCTGCAAGTTCCTTTATGCTCTGGATTGAATTGACGACTTCCTGAGACGCTGCGAGTGTTTCCTGAGTTCCAATCCTCTGTTCTTCAACGGCTTCCGAAATGCGACGGACGATATCGGCAGTCTGTTCAACACCGGCATCGATTGATGTAAACGCTTTTTTCGCCTGCTGCATTGCCTGTACTCCGGCAAGGATTTTATCTTCCATGTCGTTGATGTTCTGGCTTACAGTCTGGATGTTCGTATCGGTCGTATTTGCGAGTTTACGAACTTCATCTGCAACGACTGCAAATCCCTTTCCGGCTTCTCCTGCATGTGCGGCTTCAATTGATGCGTTCATTGCAAGAAGGTTCGTCTGGCTTGAGATGTCCTGAATCATCTTGACTGCTTCCTGTACCGAATTGCTGGACTCCCTGATGAGTTTAATCGCCTCTTCTGCAGAACCGATGTACTTCACTCCAAGGTCCGTAGTCTTTTTGAGTTCCTCGGAAATTACGTCGGCTTTTTTGGTCGTGTCCGCTATGCTTGCAATGTTTCCCGAAAGCTGTTCAACCGATGAACTTGAACGCTCCATCGCCTGATTCTGATTCAGGATGAGGTTTTCGACTTTTTCGGCACTTTCCTTCAGGCTTTCGATATCGTTGTATGTTTTTGTGATGATTGCATTCGTCTTTTTGTCTTCCGCATCGATTGCCGCAACTGATTTGTTCATGGTCTTGACGGCTGTAAGACATTTTCCCGACGCCTGGGTCAGGACTTCAGCACTTGCAGTTACACGCTCGGTTTCATTTTTAAGTCCGTCGATTGTTCCGGCGAGCTTGTCCATGAATGCGTTCTGGGTGTGGGTCAAAAGTCCGATGTCGTCCATGATTGAAATGTTGATGCGCTTTGA
>CACYBG010000328.1 GCA_902772605.1 uncultured Spirochaetaceae bacterium | reverse complement strand
GCTAAGGAGTTTCGCTTTGGTCGCAAAGGCTCCCATTTTCCCTGCGGGAAAAACAGCGAAACTCCCACATATCTTCAGGAAAGTTTTCTGTTCCAGTCTGAAAATAATTTTATTTTTTTTGTGGAAACTTTTGTAAAATGGGTTTAAAATACCTGTATGGATGCGTCAATATTAAACCCGTTTTTAAGCTCCTGCAAGGATGCTTTTTCACAAATGTTCGGTATACTTCCTCAAAATAAGGATCCTTACCTCCTGAATCCCGTAAGCACCCATCCTTGGGAAATTTCGGGAATCGTAGGGGTATCTGGAGATGCGGTCGGCATAGTCGCGTTCAGATTGCATAGGATTTTGGCCCGCAAGATGCTTGAGATTTCAGGTATCACCATTGATTCGCCGGAGGAGCGGGAGTCGATGGAAAGGGATTTGGTCACCGAATTTACAAACGTCATAACCGGTAATGCTGTTTCCGCAATCGTGTCGAGAAACATAACGGTTTCCTCCCCGATAGTCATAGTCGGAGCGAACCATGTCATTTCATGGCTCAAGAACACCCATATAATAGGCGTTCCGTTCAGTACGAGGCATGGAATGTTTGAGGTGGACCTCTGCTTCAAGGGGATGTAGGAATCGGCCGTTTTGCTGCCCGAAAGAGCGGTGGACAGCCGATTAGGTTTCCGTCAATCGATTTTTGTGGTTGCTATGGATGCCTGGTCGTTTTTCTGCTTGGCTTCATTCTGTTCCATTACGAAACGGATGAAGAAGTCTTCAAGCGTCTTTGTTGGACCTGGCAGATGCAGCCTCTGTCTGACCCTTGCATTGTCGCGTCTGACCGTGTACAGAAGGTAGAAATCCCTGTAGTCCAGGCTTACGTCTGTTTTTACGCGCTCGCCAAGGTAGCTTGACACTTCATCACGGCCAATCGCCTTTACTCCCTGGTCACGGAGTATTGCACGCAGCCTCAGAATCTGTTCGTATGAAAGTCCGAAAAGAAATTCCTCCATTGCCTGAGAAACTTCCTGGTCTCCAAGCCTCTGCTTTATGAACTGGTTCCATTGCGAATCCATCTGTATGCTTACCAGAAGAAGTTCGCTGGTTCCCATCATCGTGCCGAAAGCCGGTGCGAGAGTTCGCCTTGCATTCCAGACCGACTGAAGGACCGGTGCTATGTCGTTTATGGTCTGGTCGGATCGGTGTTCCCAAAGTATTATCAGTGAATTTGCCAGCTGCCGCCTCAAGTCCATGGAAAGGGTCTTGTCCTTCATCAGGTTCAGGTATACGTCCTCTGCCATCAACGTGAACATCATGCTGACCGTTTCGTCGTAATAGACCCTTGCTTCCTTTTCTTCCATTTCGGCGAAGTTGTTTGCAAGCTTGTACATTGAAAAGAAGGTATGGATTTTGGTCACGAGGAATCCCTTGCCCAGTGCGGCCTTTGACGGCATGTGGAGAAGGGTGTCACCGTCTTCCTGATATGAGATGATGCTTTCGACCAAAGCTGCCGGGGTCCTGACCGATGTGTTCAGGTTCGTCCTCTGGAGGAGGGATGGGAAATTTGCAATGGCAGCGGCCAGCGTCTTGAGGTCCTTGAGCCTCTTGTCGAGCCTTTCAAGCCTGTCAGGTGCAACGACCTTGAGTTTGCTCCTGAGTTTCTGGACAAGCTCCTCCTGATGTGCAGAAAGGACGGTAAGGCCGATGTTTTCAGGACTGATGTCGGCGTCGCCTTTTTCCTCTGCATCAAAAAACGATTCTATGCTGACCGGAGTGAACTCGAAATGCATCGGTTCAGTTTCATTATCTGTTTCAACCGAATTTCCGTCGGCTGCGGTTTCGTTAATCTTTTCCATAATCAAAAGTAAAATCCAATGTATTGAAAATCCCTAAGGAACCGCCTGTTAATGCGGGAAACATTAATCAGTGTTTCCGTCGGGTTTTAAATCCGTGAAGCACATGGGTTTAAAACGTCGCATTTTCAGAGCTACCTCTTACTGTCGGCAAAGCGTCAAGGCAAAAACGACGTTTTCAGAGGTTTCCTGATGTCCCAAAGATGCCGCCGATTGAAAAATGAATCCGGTGCCTGTATAAAAAGATGCAGAATCCGGCTCAGGACAATCAGCTGGTCCTTACATGATACACCTAAAGTTAATTTTTATCTACTGTTGAAGGGCCAAAGTGCAGGGCTTCAGCATGAAAAATAAACGCATATAAGCGGAACTGAATATGGTCAGTAAAAAATGTCGAGTCCAACAAAATATGT
>CACYBG010000327.1 GCA_902772605.1 uncultured Spirochaetaceae bacterium | reverse complement strand
GACTGCATCGAGTTCCTTTACGCGTATGTCGGGGCTCGTGTACCTTGTTTCTTCGGTAAAGAAATTTGCCGCGGGGTAGGGGTTCAGGGTCCTGATGAAATCAATGGAATGCTGTACGTCATCCTTCGTTATGCTTAGCGAAAGGTTCCGTTTTTCCTCTTCGCTCAATCCGAACATCCCCCTGCGCTCCTTCTGGAATGCCTTGATTTTTTTCAGTGCCTTTTCCGCATCCGGTGGGTTGATGAAATCAAGGTGTCCGCTGAGTATGAATATTGAAAGGGAATCTGCGTCTGGATTCTGTTTCGCCTGAACCAAAAGTGTTTCGTATACGTTTTTCGTGCAGGTTCCGGTCGGATCGAAGGATTGAATCATCCTGATGCATCTTTCGAGAATTTCGGGGCTTTCGTCGGGATTTTTGCGGTCAAGCAGGGTTTCCGGCTCAAACATGTGGTGCCCCTGTGCGTCAAGGTTCTGAATCAGCTTTTCCCCAACCTTGATTTCGGTTTCGCTCAGCCGTTCCATGTGCAGCTGGTGAAGGAGGTGCTTTCTGAGAGACTCTTCGCTGTCGTCCTTTTTCTGTTCGATGATGCTCTTGAAGTCGTCGCTCGCCCTGTTCCTGTCTTCTTCTGAAGAGGGGAGGCTTGGTTTTGTCGATTGGGAAATTCCGTAATCGATTTCCAGGACCGGATTTTTTTCCACTTCCTCAAGGATTTTTTCCCTCAGTCCAAGTCCGTCCATCGACAGGATTTCCAGAGCCTGAATCTGTTTCTGGCTGAGAATCTGTACCTGAGCCTGTTTTTGAGACTGAAACTGTCCCTGTGAAAAAAGATCACCCATATATATAGTATAGCACAATTTTCAACTTCGATATATACTTCTTCCCATGAAAAATTTTAGCGAATTTGGAATCGATGTACCGGAAATCCTTTTGCCGGCTGAAAAAGATCTTTCGTCCTGGAGCGTCATTGCATGCGACCAGTATACGCAGGATTTGGATTACTGGAAAAAGGTTTCTGAGTGCGTCGGAAACAGGCCTTCAACCCTGAACATGATTTTGCCGGAAGTTTATCTTTCCGCCCCCGACAGAACGGAGAGGATTGCCAAAATCAGAAAGGTCATGAAGGATTATCTTGACGGAAAGGTTTTTGCACCCGCCGAAAGGGAATTCATATATGTAGAGCGCAGCACAGGTTACGGAAGGGTCAGAAAGGGACTTGTCGTTTCAATCGATCTGGAAAGCTATGAATGGAAGCCGATGAGCAGGGCATTGATTCGTGCGACCGAAGCCACCATAGTCGAACGCATTCCTCCAAGAAAGGAAATCCGAATTGGGGCGCCGGTTGAAAGTCCTCACATAATGCTTCTGGTGAACGACCCGGAACGCAGCCTGATTGAAGCCGTCGGTGAAGATGCAAAAAAATCGTCCCCGGTTTATGACGGCGACCTGATGCTCGGTTCCGGACACATAAGCGGATGGTCCGTAAAGTCTGAGGCCGCACTGGAAAAGGTTTACTCTGCATTGGAAAAACTAAAGGCGGCCGGAACGGGCGACGACGGTTCGACATTCATGTTTGCAGTCGGTGACGGAAACCACTCCCTTGCAACAGCCAAGGCGGTATGGGACGAATGGAAAAAGGAACTTGCGGCACAGGGTAAGTCCGAAGCTGAAATTGCAGCATCCCCGGTCAGGCATGCACTTGTGGAACTTGTTAACATCTACGACGAAGGACTGACTTTTGAACCGATTCACAGGGTTCTTTTCGGAGCGGATTCGGGACGGACGGTTTCATTCATCAGGGAAAAGCTTGGCGGAGAAGTTTCCGAATGTGCATCCGAGGCGGAACTTGACGAAAGGATAAAAAAATCAACCGCATCATTCGGATTCGTATTTACGGACGGAGGAAAAAAACGTTTCGTCTGTCTGGATACTCCGGTCAAGGAACTTGCAGTTTCTCGCCTTCAGCCCGCAATCGATGATTTCATCGCATCTGAAGCAGGTCAGGAAAGGAAAATCGAAATCGATTACATACACGGAAGCGAAGAGGTTTTCAGATTGGGCGGAAAAGACGGTGCCCTTACAATCCTTCTTCCTCCAATCGCCAAGGATTCGTTTTTTGCAACGATCAGTGGAAGGGGACCTCTTCCAAGGAAAAGTTTCAGCATGGGTGAAGCCAGTGAAAAACGCTTCTACCTTGAATGCAGGAAGCTTTTCGACTGACATTCCGGATGCTGCGCCGTAACGGTTCAGCGGTTTCGGAGTTTAAAATGTTTATGGCAGCTTTGTTTTTGCATTGATGAATATAAGGGAATCTTGAAAAATTCATTTTCAAGGATTTTTTCGAGCATTCAAAAAGTCGACGGACCTGTTCGATGTTAACCATAAAATTAGATGTCGTGCAGGTTCATTCGGGATGGAGAGTTTTTATGAAGTGTAAATGGATTTTCTTGGCGGCGGCAATGGCTGTTTCGGCTGTGAGCGTTCAGGCTCAGACTGTGTACACCGGATCGGAGTACGCATTGATTCAGGACGTGCTTTCAAAGAGGATTGAACTCAGGAAGACATCCGACATCGGACAGGCGCTTTCAAAGGTCGATTCATTCCTTTCCAGCGTTCATTCAGGATCTGCATACGGTTCTGCGTCAAGGGAAGTGAAGATTGTAGTGGACAATTTCCTGGTGTATTCAAAGTACAACATCCTCTACGAAAGGAATGACAAGGATGCCGCCCTTAAGGACCTTGTAGTAAAGCAGTACAGGGTTGTCGAGGCGTACAGGGAAGAAAACAAAAAGGCCGTGTTCAATCCGTGGTTCTACCTGAGTTCGGGAGACATCGTGAATTCATGCATGCAGTTTTTGTCGAGGGGTGAGGCCATAAAGGTCGGACTTCAGGAAAAATCGGATTACGACAGCCTGATAAAATCCAATCCGCGCATGTCATGTGCATTGATTAACGCAGGACTCTGGTATTATTTCGCTCCGGGAATCGGCGGTGGAAGCAAGAGCAAGGCAAAGGATTATTTCCTGAAGGCAAGTCAGAATGCAAGTACATCGTATGAAAGGTATTATGCGAACATCTATCTGTCTCAATGCCTGTTTGAAGGAAAGAAATCCGAGGACTGCGAGAAGTATCTTGCAATGGCAGATGCTGCTGCTCCTGGAACTTCATACGTGACTTTCATAAAGAAACTGAACGCTTCAGGATATTCGCTTTTCGACTATATTTCAAACAAGGCGAAGCTTGATGCAAAGCTTAAATAATTTAAGTTGATGCCTGAAATTGAACCGTCGGTCCGTCTGTCTAAGGATTCGGCGGTTCATTTTTTTAGCGGCCCTATTTTTTTTCGGAAAGTTCAATCAGCTTCTGGGTGACGTTCAGTTCGCCTATCAATGCATTCAGCCTGATTTCCGCTTCCGATTCAAGCTTTTCGTTTTTGACGCTCTTTTTCAAGGCCCTTATCAGTATGTTTTTGGGCGTGTGTTCCATGTCGATGAACTCAAGGACCTGAACCGAATATCCGTTCTTTTCAAGCATTTCCGCCCGCAGTGCATCCGTTGCAATGGACGAAAGCCTTTCACTTAAAAGTCCGAATCGAAGTATTGCGGAAAAAGGTCCGTCATTCTTCATGTCGTGTTTTTTTTCAAGCTGAAGGTTTATTTCGTGCTGACAGCATGGAACTGATAGTATGGCCCTTGCACCGTTTTTCATCGCATAATCGAGTGCGTAATCGGTTGCCGTGTCGCATGCGTGAAGTGAAATCACCAGATCCGGTTTTTTATCGCCATTAAAATCTGCGGCATCCCCAACCTGAAATGCAAGTCCGGAATAATCAAGTTCGCGTGCAAAATCGCTGCACTGCCTTATGATGTCGGCCTTTAAATCCAAGCCCACGATTTCCACGTTCATCTTTTCGATTTCGGTCAGGTAATGGTAAACTGCAAAGGTCAGGTATGATTTTCCGCATCCGAAATCAACTATCTGAAGCGGACGTTCCGGCGTAAACGGATTTTCCAGATCGATACCCTCATCTTTTGAAACCGATTTTTTCAGTTCGGGCACTATGTCGCGGATGAATTCCAGAAACCTGTTTATCTGGCGGAACTTGTCGTATTTCTGAGAGACGACCTTTCCTTCCTTCGTCATCACTCCAAGATTAATCAGGAATTGAATCGGCGTCCCTTCCTGCAGTATGTAATTCTTTTTCCTGTCGCCTGTCCTGACTGCCGCACCCCGATTGTTTTTCGGATGACGGATTTCCTTGCTTTCTCCGTGCCTGTTTGTCATTACGACTATTTCCTCATCCTCTGTCTGCTGTACGACGGACTTGAATGCTTTTCCTGTAAACGATGAAAGGAACGAGTTGAACTCTTCGTCCGAGAGCTTTTTCCGGAACGACTGTTTTGAAGTGAAAAATTCCGCTTCGTAACATGATTTGTTCATGAGTCCGGAAGACGGATTCTTCCACATGCGGATTTTTACGTATGGTTTTCCAAGGAGCCTTTCACAGTCTTTGGTCGGTTTAGAAAAAACGGCGGATATTATCATGGTTAAAATCTATAGGGTTTCGATTTTTTTTTCAATATGATAAGGTGCCTGAAAAGTTCCGCCATGCATGAGTTTCAGATTATTCTCGTCCATAAAAAAAAGCCCGGATGCTTGAAATTTCCGTCAAGTCAATCCAGGCCTTCGTTGTTTCCGGACAGGTTTAATCCTTGAAAATCACCTTGTCCTTATCGTTCGGTCCGACTATTACATACCAGAGGGACGGTTCGTCAAGCCAGTATTTCTTGAACGCATCCCTTATCTGTTCTGCCGTCGTTGCGCGAATCTTTTCAACAACCCTGTCGCTGTGGGTCATGTCGCCGTAGTGAAGCAGGTTTATGGAAAGGGACGTTGCAATGCTTGCCGTGGTCGCCTGATTCTGATACATCGAGTTGATGAGCTTGTTCTTGAAGCTTTCGACTACGTTTTCCAATGAATTGAACGAAAAGCTTCCGCCCGGATTGTTGCCGTTTACAATCATTCCTAGTGCCATCAGTTGGCGTGCATTGTCCATGGCATAGGTGAAATCTTCGTAGTTCGAAAGGTTTACAAGTTCTTCTCCGCAGATTCCGGCCTTGGATCCGACCGTAAATGAAACCGGCGTGTAGCAGACTCCATGGCTTTCCCTTACGATGCTGAACATGAGCGACGAGTATATGTCCGCTGCAATGGTTGCCGGAATGTAATCGTCGGACAGATTGGATGGACCTTCGAAAATCCTGAGTACGTATCCGGTTCCGCTTGCATTCTGATGAGTGAGTACTGTCGGAGCCTTTTCCTTGACTTCAAGTGCCGGAATCTCCTTTTCTGGAAGTGTACCCGGGATTATGACCTGAATCTTTCCGATGTTTCCGTCCAGCATGTCGATGAATTCCTTTTCATCGATGTTTCCGACTGCAACTATGAAAAGCTTTGACGGGTCGAGTATGCACCTGTGAAGCTTCTTCATGTTTTCAATCGTTATGTTTTCAATCGACTCGGGGGTGACCGTTGTCTGCGCCTTGTACGGATGTCCGCTGTATATGTCGTTGACGGCAGTGTGGGTGAGCAGATTGAGCGGGTCGTTCAGAGTCGTCTGTACGCTGGTCATGTATTCCGACATCATGTTTTCATAGACCTTTTCATCGTAAAGCGGATTGAGGAATCCATCGATGAATACGGGGAGCATGCGGTCGAAATATCTGTCCAGTACGTTCAATGAAATGATTGAACCCGATTCCTGACAGGATCCGTCAATCGATGCCTGCGTCTGGAATTCAAGTATCTGTCTGGTTTCAAAATCGTAACGGCTGGAACTTGCGGTCATCATGTAGTAGAGGGCCTGTTCAAGTCCCGATGTTTCCGGACTCAGGTGAAGGACTCCGCCCCTTGATGAAATCTGCACGGTGGAAATGCGCTTTGATGCATCCTTCTTTATGTAGACCGGAATTCCGTTCTTGAGCCTGTAGGTTTTTACTCCTTCTCCGATTGATGAAACCGATTTGCGTTCTTTCGTTGAGTTTCCCGTCGGCCTGTAGATGTCTTCCGAACTTGCCTTTGCAGTGGAAATTTTCTTCGGGTCCGGGGCGTACTTCGGATTGTCCCACCATGCCGATTTCTGTGCGTCGGCAACGATGAATCCAGCCTTTTCGTATTCGGCCTTGGTCTCTTCGTAGACGGAAGGATTTACAAGGACGGTTACGAGGGCGTTCTTTCCCTGTATGTACTTGGAAAAATAATCCTTCATGTCTTTCTGGGTAACCTTGGACATCTTTTCGTTGTAGCTGTAGTAGTATTCCGGAGACGTTGCAATCCACCAGAAGCGAAGGTTCGTCAGAAGTCCGGTTGCCGTGTCTGCGGTGATTGCATTTTCATCCTTCAGGTAGCGTGCTATCGATTTTACCTTGGGCTTTGCGTAGAGGCTTTCGTCGGCTCCCATTTTCGGGATGATTTTGTTCTGAATCGAGTCCATCAGGTCCATTGCGCGTCCAGGGAGATTGTCTTTTGGATTCAGCATCGTGACGCCGAACTGAAGGAGTCCGTTCTGCCTTACCGTCTGATATGAATGCCAGATGTATTCCGTTCCCGGTATCTGGAGGTTCTTGTCGGCATAGAGGTCCTGAACCAAAGCTGATTCAGGGTCGCTCGTAAGCTGGCACAGATAGTCGGCCGCATATGTGTCGTTCAAATCGAAATCCGTGTCGGGACCGCGGTAAAGGACTGTGACGTTTGCAATCATCGGAGAAATCTGGTCGTAAGGCATGACCATTGCAGTAGGCCTGTTCAATGGATTCTTGTTCAGTTCCGGCTGTGGCTTTGGAACTTCCTTTCCCTTGTTCGACCAGCTTCCCCAAATCTTCTTAACCAGTTCATACGTTTCATCAGGATCGATGTCGCCACCGATGAACAGGGCCGCATTTGACGGAATGTAGAATTTCTCTTTTATGTCGAGAAGCTGTCCAACGGTCGCATTCTTTACCACGGGGATTGAACCGCCTGCAGAAAGCCTGTACGGTGCATCGGGGTAGAGGAGGCCGTACATGTTGTTCATGTAGATGTGGGACGGATCGGACATGTCGCCTTCAATTTCGGAGAGGACGACTTTCTTTTCGTTTTCAAATTCGTCGCGGTCCATGTTCGGACTCCTGATTGCGGCATTCCAGAATGCAAGTCCGTCTTCAATCCTGTCTGAAGGTATGGTGAAGAAATAGTTTACGCAGTCGACTCCGGTGGTGCCGTTCCAGTTCGTGACTCCAAGTTCTGAAAGTGCGTTCTGAACCTGTGCTGCATCCTTATAAAGCGCGTTACCCTTGAACATCATGTGCTCGTAAAGGTGGAAGAGTCCGGCTGTTTCGGGAGTCTGGTCCTTTGCACCCGTTTTGACGGCGATTTCTATGTAGACAAGGGGTACTGCGTGATTTTCAGCTTCAAATACGGTCAGTCCGTTGTCCAAAGTATAATGGTAAAGGTTTTCTACGGAAGTCTTTTCCGCAAAAGCTAATCCTGCCGACATCAAGACGGATGCCAGCATTACGTTGATTTTACTAAAAAGTTTCATATTGAGATTGTAGCCTAAAAAAACGTTTGTGTGAACAGTAAAAGACGGGGCGTTGTGGAAGGCAAGAGCAAATCCTGATGAATTGGTATGAAAAAAGCCCCGAAAAATCGGAGCTTCAAGTGGAGATAGCCGGATTCGAACCGGTGACCCTTTGATTGCGAACCAAATGCTCTACCAACTGAGCTATATCCCCAAAAGGTTTTAATATTTTAGCGTGTTTCAATCAAAAATTCAATAGGATATTTCAAAAATCCACGGAAATCAACCTTTACAACTCTGACCGCCCACATTGTTAAAGGACATATATAAAGTATGACGGCCCTCCAAAAATTGACGGTCGTCATATAAAATTCAACAGAAGCTTGTGAATCGGAATAACCTGAATTGCAGTTTTCTGTTCAGGAAGATAAAAATCAATGTCATGTCAAAAATCGGAACATTCTTAAAACCAGGGGGCTTTCATGTCCATCATTTCCATGATTACGCCGACATAGCCCACGAAATTCGGATATCCGAACAGGTGCAGCAGATAGTAGACTATAAGGGACAGTATGACGAATGCCGGAAGCTTGAAGCCTATGTTTATCCAGTCCAGGTTGAGCGAAAACTGCATCAGTATGTAAAGTGCGGCAATCAGAATCATGAAGATGAAGAAATGGTTCGTTGCAAGCATCGTAACGGGCAGTACCGAAATCAGTATTGCAGTCGGGAGTATGGTTTTCGAGCCTTTTGTGCAGCAGTTGATTATTACCAGCTTCAGCACCAAAAACAGCAAGACAAGCAGGGCGAATATGAATGAACGTGCATTCAGGAAAAGGTTCAGCTTGCTTTCTTCCCAGTCTATCGAGTAAAGCGTTTCCCTGGTCTTTGAGTCGAATTTCAAAAGCAGGGAACCGATGTTTACGAGCAGACCCGAAATTTCGTTTTCACCGGATACGGCCATCTTGTAGACGAGCACCGGTTTTACGGCTATGAAAATCGCGGCGGTGTAAAGGAGGTCTGCAATCACGTCAACTGCGTAACGCATGAAATTCTTGAACGCAAGTCCCGGAGTGCTTTTTTTCCTTAGGCTTGCAGAAAAATACGTGCGTATGTCGGTGACTTCGCCTCTGGATGAAAAGAATAAGGTCCTTCTGTCTTCGTCATATCCGTCCTGATTTTCGTCCTCTTCCTCTTCAGCGTCTTCCTTCTTGATTTCCTTGAATCCCTTTGCCTTTGCCATGAAATAATCACGGGCATTGCTGAAAAAGAAATACATCGAGTCGAGTGGGCTCTGGTCCATGTATTCGTATGGAAATTTACCTCTGGAAATGTAATCGAGGAAAATGCGCCTTATGATTTTCGCATCGTTTGAATCAAGTTCCGAAATGTCTATCCTGTATTTTTCCTGCCAGTTTTTGAGCTGAAGCAGTTCGGGATACGCGTTCATGTCGTCGTAACTGTATTTTTTGCCGTTATCCGCATTCTTTTTCCGATAGAGAATGTCCGCCTGAAATTCCTTCAGGTTTTCCTTCTTGATTTTTTCGATTTTCTTGCATTCGACGGAAATTCCCTCTGTTGATACGGTTGATTTTGCGTTCCAATAGATTCCGTCGTCGGTAAAGACGAAGCCT
>CACYBG010000326.1 GCA_902772605.1 uncultured Spirochaetaceae bacterium | reverse complement strand
TTTTTTCCCAAGACCGAATAGCACGGCTCGTAATTTGACAGTTCGCTCAACATGTTGCAGAAATAGATTGCGTCATACCAGCATATTCCGTCAACAGGTTTTTTGTCTCCCTTGAAATAGCTCGGATCGAATTTCATGACCATGTTCCAAGTGTCCTGGGTGATTGGACAGGTTGAAATTTCAAAGCCCGGTATTTTCGTAACTTCAAGATATTTGTCTTCCCATGCAATGTAACGGAATGTTTTTTTTCTGGGTTTTGCCCCGATGATTTTTGAACCGCATTTATAACAGAAGGCTGCACCGGAAACACCTACGGTTCCGCATATTGGACATGGAGTCGGCTCTTCGTTTTTTTCAAGCTCGATTGTCCTTTCGTAAATTTCATTTATGTTTTCGGATACGAACCTTGATGAGGCAAAAATCTTTTCGAGCGAGTCTTCGGAAAAATCTCCGTCAAAAAATCCTGATGCCTCGAGCATGAGGATGACGTTCTTTTCCTCATCAGAAAGGTTCGGTGAATCTTCGTTCGAAGTGATGATTGAATTTTCGCTTTTCTGTTGTCTTACGGAATTAATGGCCTGTATGATGTTATCCATTGAAATGCTCATGTAAATCCTCCATGCAAAAAATCCATTTAATTATCGGCAGATTTCACGCTTGAGTTGAGGATTGTTTTGCCTGTAAAATTTAATGTTTATGTTGATTTTTGACACGGTGTCAGCGTTGATACGGACCATTCAAAACAAAAAGGGGCGTCCGATTTTTTCAGACAATTCCCCTTTCAATCGTCCGCACGAATCACCATTTGAATTTCAATGAACAGCCGAGCGTCAGTGAAATGAGCGGCATCGGATAGTTTTCTACAGATTCGTAATCCTGACACAGAATGTTTTCGAGCTTCATGTAGGGCGTTGCATTTGAAAATCCCGTGTAGCTTGCAGATGCATTCAGCAGTACGTACGGGTCCAAAAAAGATATGTTGAGGTTTGAAACGTAACGCTTTCCCGTGTAGTTTGCATCGACCGTGAACGTCCATGATTTCAGGTTCAGATCTACAATCAATGCGGCTACGAAATCTGGCGTCCACATTATCCGCTTTCCGTATGTCTGTGCATTCGAATCGTCGAGCAGCATCGTGTAAAGATATTCGCAGTTGAATTTTATGCCCAGAAGTCCGTCGAAAAATTTTTTATCGAAGTCAAAGTCGATTCCGAAATAAAATGCAGATGCAACGTTTTCCGGTCTCCATCTTCCGCTTGCAGACGACCATTGGATTTTGTTCCTGTAGTAGTTTGAAAAAACGCATACTGAAACGGGAATGAAATCAATAAACGAATTGAATGAAAATTCTCCGCCCCACCCGTCTTCCGGTATCAGGTCTGGATTTCCGTGTGCATACGAACTGTTCCAATACATGTCGTCCATGTTCGGAAATTGAATCATCCTGTAGGCGTTCAGTGAAAATTCTCCGAAACTGAATTTTTTGTTTATGCCGATTTTTGGAACGAAAGCAAAATTGTTCCCCTGAAATTTTACTGCAAGCGGAACCGTCAAAGCCCAATCGTTTGGCATGTAGATTTTTGAATTTGATTTCAGCGTGAATGTAAATTGATTGTGTTTTCCGTCGTCGGTTGAATCAAGAAAAACTCCGTCGAAACTGAATCCAGCGTCCTGCTTGAAATAATCGTTTCCAAAAAACGAAAGGTATGACGCAAATGTCAGGGTGTTTACATAGTGCGCCGAATGTTCGGACGTTGCATCATAGAAGCGGATATTTGCAATGTACGAAAAATTGTTTTCCCACGAAAAAAGCGAAAATGCATCCGGCATGGAAAAATTGAGCGTGAACCTGCTGTCGTAATCTTTCTGAATTTTTGTACCGCTTGAATTTTCAGGACCGGGACAGAATTTGTTTCCTGCATAGACGCTTTCATTCATCGAAAGGTTCATCCCGTTTTCAAAAAAATGCGAAATCGAAATCCCAGCAGTCGAATCCCATACGGATGAGCCTGTGCGTTCTGCGATTTTGCCTGCATAGTTTTTAAACAGATACAGGTTTTTTGCAAGTCCAAGATTTGCATTGGCAGAAAAAAAAGTCCTCTCGTCGATTATCGGTGCGGAAAAATTTATGGACTGCTTCAAACTGTCAACCGGAAAATTCTGGTTGAAATACGTTTTCAGACTCGTGTCGGAACTCAATTCCCTCTGTTCCGATTTTTTCTTCAGTGTGATGTAAACGGTTCCTCCGACAGAACCTTCGTCGCTTACACCCTCGGTAAATCCACCCCTGACGATTTCGATTTTTTCAATCTGATTCAAACTGATTGATGAAAAATCAAATGTTCCGTACTGGGCATTGTTCACGCAGATTCCGTCAATCACTACGCGCACGGTTTCATCGGTAAATCCCCGGATGGAAGGTTT
>CACYBG010000325.1 GCA_902772605.1 uncultured Spirochaetaceae bacterium | reverse complement strand
CCCTTTGAATACAGTACGATTCCGTTTCCGCTCTGTGCAATGTCCGAGAATGTTTCCGAAGTGTCCTGACTGTACCTGTCGCTCAGGTCGATTTCATCCTCGCTTACCGATTTTCCGTTGTCTTTGAGCCCTGAACCGTCTTCGGGAAGAGTGTCGGAATATGCGAACATGAATGGATTGTCCTTCCATTGTCCGTTGTAGTCGCCGTATTTCTTTTCAAACGTCCTTATGTTGATGAAGGTTCCCTCTGCAATTTCCGTCGTTCCGTTTCTGCTCCAGGGATATCCCCATTCCATTTCGTGCGGGATGTAAATCTTGAAACATTCGCCCAGATTCGGGTGATTGGTTGGAGTCGATGAAATCAGGCTGTAGCGTGAATATTTGGATTCAAGCTTCTTTCCGTCCAGATAGCGGATTTCGTTTCCGTTGATTTCATTGAATTCCTTTGCCCTGAATGCATAGTTGTCCCTTTTTCCTTCAGGATCCTTAAGGGTTTCTACGAGCATGACCGAATTTACGCCTTCCTTCCTGCGGATGTACAGATAGAATCCATCCGGGGAAGTACCCCTTGCCTTTCCGTCGCTTCTTTCTATAAGTATGTCGTCTTTTGTAATCGTGAGGTTCTGCTGCATCTGGTACAGTTTGAGACCGTCGTCAGTTTTGACTTTCTGCGGAAAAGCCACCGATGCAGAAATCGTAAGCAGTGCGCCTAAGATGATTTTAAAATTCCTACCCATGAGTGCTACCCCCTTTTCATATTTTCGGCAGAATTCATTTTGCATGTAAATGTTTTTAACGGGGGGAGGTTACGGTTGGACAAAAAAAGCCGTCGGTCGATGCTGTCTGCGTCGGTCGGCGGCCTCAAAAATTTGTTGTTTCTGTAAATTCCATAATTAATTAGTAGGTTGAATTTCGAGTTGTTGAAAAAGCATGTTAAAATTGGCGTAAGCGAGGATTCAAAACGCAAAAACATCTGCACAAGCGAAGCGCGGAAGCCGTTTTTGCGGATTGGGTTCTCGCTGAAAGCCAATTTTGTTATGCATATCGATGAAACTCGAAATTGAACCTAGAATGCAGGCGGAATGAAGTCGATGGCGGTCTTTTCGTCGAAGCCGTACATCAGGTTCATGTTTTCCACGGCCTGTCCTGCAGCTCCCTTAACCATGTTGTCCAGACAGCTGACTATTTCGAGCATCTTTCCGCCGTTGACCAGATAAACCTGAAGGTCGCAGAAATTGCTGTACCTGACGACCCTTGTGGTTGGATCCACTCCGTCCGGAAGCACCCTGACGAAAGGTTCGTCCTTATAGAAGTCCGAGTAAAGCTCCCTGATTTTTGCAAGGGGATTTTCGCCCTGGATTTTCTTGATTCCCTCGTCGCTGAGCGGTGCATAAATCGTGCTGAGTATGCCCCTGTTCTGCGGAAGAAGGTGTGGCGTGAAGATTATGTTTACGTCCTTTCCTGCAATCAGGGTGCAGTTCCTCTGTATTTCGCTCTGGTGCCTGTGCTTTCCGACGTTGTATGCGCTGAAACTTTCGCCGCATTCACAGAACTGGTTTTTCATGCTGGGGTTGCGTCCGGCTCCCGTGATTCCGCTCTTTGAATCGACTATGATGCAATCCGTCTGGAGAAGGGAATTTTTCAGGGCCGGCATCAATGCAAGCGTTGCACTCGTAACGTAACAGCCCGGATTTCCGATGATTCTTGCCTTCTTGATTTCCTCCCTGTTCATTTCCGGTGAACCGTAGACCGATTCTTCGTGGACGGCAGGGAAATCCCAGTCCTTCTTATACCATGCCTTGAAAGTCGCTTCATCCATTCCGTAGCGGAAATCGGCGGAAAGGTCAATGAGTTTTTTTCCGTTCTTCACGCAGTAGTCGGCATACTGTTCTGCAATGCCGTGCGGGAGGGCTGTGAAAAGTATGTCGGATTTTTCCTTTACCTCGTCGGCGTTCAGGAGTTTTCCGTCGCACTTGTTTCCAAGCTGACCCCTGAGGTTCTGGTAGACTTCATCGATTTCCTGTCCTTCAAAGCTTACTGAACTGACGAAAATCTTTTCGACCTGCGGATGCCTGAGAAGAATCCTGAGGAGCTCGACTCCTGCATATCCGGTTGCGCCTATAATTCCGACCTTAATCATTTTGTTCCTCCACGTAACTTTATGGCCTTTCCATTGTTATATAGGACAGGGAGAGTTGTCCCGCATTAATAAAGGAAGGTATGTATCAATTCACGAAAAAATGATACAGTAGAGAAATGAAATATTCAAGATTTACACTTAAAAATATTGTCCGTTCTGCAATGCTTGCGGCGGCGTCATTTGTCGCTTTTTCCTGCACGTCCATGCCGGAATCCGTTCCCGATGATGAAAAGGAAATCGTTCAGCTTGCACAGACTGCTGCGGACAGCGGAAATGCAAAGCTTGCAAAATGGTATTATGAACAGCTCCTCGAAAAGCACGGCTCTGATCCGAAAATCTACGTTGAAGCCAATTTCGAAATCGCACATCTGGACATAAAGGCCAAGGCTTATGAACAGGCCGTCCCGCGTCTGAACGAAATAATCGGCCTTTACGATACGGTTCCGGTCGGATATATTCCCGGACAGTACAAGAAACTCGCTCAGAACGACCTTGCAAAGATTCCCGCTGAAACTTTGACCAAAATCAACGAGAAAATCAATGCCGAAAAATTCATGGAAAAAGCGTCTGCCACCGATGTGACTGCCACCGGGGAAGACTTGGAGTACATGGAATAGGCATGAAGACATATCGCATTCCTGAACGGGTAGAAGCAATCATCTTTGATATAGACGGTACTCTCTACACGAACCCGCTCTACGTATTTGAACAGGTTGACGCCCAGGTACGCCACTTTGCGCACTTAATGGGAATCTCTGAAAACAAGGCCAGACACCAGATTCAGGGATACAGGAAATCGTGGAGCGGACAGAACGGCGGAAAAAAAATCAGCCTCGGAAACACCCTGCTTGCATTCGGAATTCCAATAGAAGAAAGCATAAGGTGGAGGAATACGCTTCTTGAACCGTCCCGCTATCTGAAAAAAGACATGAAACTCAGGGAGTCAATTGAAAGGCTCGGCGGAAAATACAGGATGATTTGCGTTACGAACAATCCCGTGACGGCTGCAAAAAAGACCCTTGCCGCAATCGGTGTGGATGATCTTCTTCCCGATGTGGTGGGGCTTGATACGTGCATGAAGTCCAAGCCTGCAAGGGAAGTCCTTGATGCAGCACTGGACATACTGAAATGCGAAAGTTCCGCTTGCGTTTCGATAGGCGACAGATACGACATAGACCTTGCCCTTCCGCTTGAAATGGGCATGGGAGGAATCCTTGTCGATGGAGCCGAAGACGTTTACGGACTTTACGACCTGCTTGAAAGCAAATCCTGAAAATCCAATCGGACATAAAAAAACCTCCTGAAGCATGCTCCAGAAGGTTTCGTGATTCTACGGTCAAAATTAGTACTTTGAATCGTGTGATCTGTGGTTCTTCTTCATCAGTTTGCGCTGAAGAGTCTTGTTTTTGCGGTTCAAGATTGTAGAAGGCTTTTCATAGTACTCGCGCTTTTTGTATTCGCGGATGATACCTTCCTTTTCAACCATTCTCTTGAAACGTTTGATTGCCTTTTCAAGGTTCTCATTGTCATCAACATTGATTGTTGCCATGCTTTTTTCACCTTCCTTTCCAGCGATATATCACAGGACCTACAGTATACAAAATCTGAACATTATTTTCAATAGGAAATTATGAAAAATCACGGAAAATGCACCTATCTGTCGTATGAGGAGTTTATGTTCAGTTCCGCCCTGTATTTTGACACGGTCCTTCGCGCAATCTTGACGCCCCTCTGTTCAAGCAGCTCGGATATTTTCTGGTCGCTCAGCCTTTTCCCGTCGTTCTCGTGTTCTTCCAGTATCCGCCTGATTTCCATCTTTATGTTGTCGTTGCTCAGGTTCCTGTTTCCGTCTGTGCCGTCCGATGTTGCCGGAGCGGGGAAAAAGTATTTGACCGGATATGTTGAACCGTCGAAAGAAAGGCTCTTCCATTTTGCCATCCTTGAAACCGTGCTTTCCGACACCCCGATTTTTTCCGCCAGATCCTTCATCCTCAGCGGGACCAGATGTCCGGGACCCTTTTCAAAGAATTCATGCTGGATGCTCACTATTTCCCATGCTGCTTTTTTCAGGGTGAGCCTCCTGTTCATGAGCATCTCTATGAAATCCTGTCCCGACCTGAGCTTTTCCTTCATGTCCCTGTTCATGTCCGCGCTTTTTTCGAACCTTGGACTTATCTTCACGTTGGGAATCATCCCGTTTTCTATTTTGATGCTCCAGTAACGTCCGTTGACTTTGAGTATTCCGTTTGCGTTCAGTTCATCGTCAGTCTGTCCGTCCAGAGAGTTTTCGACTGCATCGAGTTCCTTT
>CACYBG010000324.1 GCA_902772605.1 uncultured Spirochaetaceae bacterium | reverse complement strand
GATTTTACAATTGTTTTGGAGTTTTGCTGTTTTTCCCGCAGGGAAAATGGGAGCCTTTGCGACCAAAGCGAAACTCCTTAGCAAGCGACAGCTTTCGACAGGTTCCCACCGGAAATGGAAGCGTTTCCTTGTTAATAAGATTCGCACTTGCCTTTCAGATTCTTCAATCCTCCTTTTCCAATCCTTCGATAAGCGACTCGAAATTTTGGATGATTTTTGAATCGTCGTTTCCCAGTCTCGCGTAACATGAATTTTCGAATGTCGGTCCCCTGTAACAGTTCCTGTTCCTTGGATTCATGCGTTCATAGCTCCTTCCCACGACCCCGGCAGCTTCCGCCCATTGCCATATTCTTTTGAGCTTTGCAGGAGATGCATTGCGGACCCTTTTGATGTCGAATCCATACAACCTGTTTTTCCATTCCAGGGTTGAATTGAAATAGTCTTCTATCCTCCGGCTCTTTTTCCAATCTTCCATCATGCGGCTGCATTCATCATTCAAAGCCTTGAAATCCAAAATCGGAAATAAAATTTCAGATGCCGATGAAATGAAATCGTCTGCGGCCACTCCTGCATTGTATATGAACTTGAAAGCCTTGTCGTAATATTCGATTGCGGAATCGACACTTGCATTCGGGTCGCCTTTCTTGAATGAAAGCCATTCGATTTTTCCCATATAATAGTTGAAGTAAAAATCTCCGCTTCCGTCTCCCAGTTCCTGCCTGAAGATTTCGGCCTGCTTTTTTCCAAGTTCCATGTCATCGATATGGATTGCTTCTTCAAACCTTAAATTCCATTTGTCTATGAATCCGTAACGGTAAATCGATTTGAGGAGGCGGTCGTCCTTCCGTTCGGCATACCAGAAATATTCAGGACAGCGGATGAAGGAATTGTTGCGCTCTACGTTGCAGGATTCGGAATCTCCGTAATTGCGATGAAAACCTTTTTTCAAAAGACAGTCGAAACCGCTTTTTATGTCCGAGTCCTTGAGCCCGTCAGGATTGTAGAACGGATATGAAAGAACTCCCGAAACGATTTCAGAAACCAAACTGTCGGTGCGTTCATCAAAAAAAGGTTTCAGCGCATTTATGAAATTGCTCAGAAGATAATAGTTCAGGTAATCCATCCTGAATTTTATTACGTCGCAAGCAGGAAGTTCATCGGGGAAATTTCCGTCGTTTGAAAGGACCTCATTCAGGACATATGGACTTGTTGCCGGCATGGAAACGAGACTGTCACCCTTGCGTTTCGTGTCGGTAAGGTTTGCAAGTTTAATGAAACATTCTCCTTTTTCAAGTCCTGCTTTTTCCGCCGCATTTTTAAGCGCCCTGTTTGCATTTTTCATCGACGGAACGTATCTGTCGCCTTTCTTTTCAAAATAGTGCCTTGCAAATAAAGTTGCCAGAGTGTAATGACGAACCTTTTCCTTCCTGGGCTTTTTTTCGTAGTCAAGGTCGTTGTAAATGTAATCGGCGACATAGGATGCGAGGCTGTATTCAAGTATGTTTTTCTGAGAAAGACAGTACGGATTCAATGTGCTGATGTTCGTCCTGAGGAGCGTAAAGAATCCGTACAAAAAACGGTAGAACATTGCGGGGGTAGAGTGGATGAACGGATTTTTCATCATGAGTCCGGAGTATCTGTATTTATCAAGAAGCGTGTTTTCGCTTCTGATTGATTCGACTGCATAAAGACGGAAGATGTCGCTTAATGCAGTCATGAATGTTTTTGGAAGTCCAGCGGCAGTATCGTAGAAAACTCTTGTAAAGTCTTCGATGTTAATTGGTTTGAATGAAGTCTTTCCGTCATATTTCCATTTGGATGTTCCGGCTTCTTTATCAAAATAATGCTCGCTCTCTCTTTTGGGAAACTCTTCAATGCTGAATGATTGGCTTCCAGTCTTGTGATTTCCTCAATGGAAATGTTCCTTTTTTCTTCAGCAGTCTTCTTCATGCTTCGAATATTATAGTCGATTAATCCTGAAATCTACAGTGAAATTTCAATCAGTTTTTTACGGGGATTCTGATCGTTGAACGTGTGGAAAAACTGATGGAAATTTCCCCGTTCTTTTATCCGTCGAAATGCCTTATTCTTCTAAACAAAGGCACCCGGAAATTCGTTTTAAAAAAAAAAAAAAATCAGGAGTCGCTTATGGCTG
>CACYBG010000323.1 GCA_902772605.1 uncultured Spirochaetaceae bacterium | reverse complement strand
TTATCAATTAAAAAAAATCACTTTAAAAAAGTTTAACAAAAAAGTCCTGAAGGAATTTGATTTCCATCAGGACTTTTTTTTATGTAGATTTCAGTTCACAGGGATTCATTTTCCCTTTTCCTGAACCAGGAATTTATCGACCTGCTGCTCGTACCACCATTTTGTATACGGAGACTTGCAGTGCGATGCAATGTTCTTTTCAAGACTCTGGTTGTGAAGTGTCGCCACAAGGTTCTTTGCGAAATTCACCATCCTTGCATATCCGAACATCGTATACTCCTCACGCACGGCATAGGCTGCAACCCCCTGCTTGTTTGCCCAGACTGCGGTTCCCGGATGACGGCTGAAGTAGATGTCCGGCTTATAGCGGTTGAGCACGTTCATGACCTCATAGTTCTGTTCGTCGGCAACGGAAACCTTCAGGTCGGGGATAAGCTCATCGGTCTTCTGAAGTTCGGTGGGAATCTTTCCGTCGTCATACTTCTGGTCGTAATGCCAGAGGAGTATGTATTCTACGTTCAGTCCAAGTTCTTTAAGCACCCTTGCAACCTCATAGGCGAATCCCGGACCCATTCCGATTACGGCCCTGTATCCGCGGAGCTGCTTTTTCAGTTCCTCAAGCTGCGGAATGTAGATAGCCCTCTGCCTTGCGATGTAGGCTTCAACCTTTTCGGATATCCCGATTACGTTCCCGATTTTCCTGAGCCACTCCTCAAAGCCTTCGATTCCGACCGGTGCATTCGTCTGTATGTAAGGGACCCCGTAGTTTTGCTCAAGTGCGTTTCCAAGGTAGGTTCCCAGGGTGGAGCAGATACAGACCGTAGCAAGGCTTTCGCTGAGGTGTGAAAGTTCCTCTACCGTAGAGTTGCAGTACAGCATCTGTACGCCGATTCCGAATTCCCTGAAAAGATCCTCCACATCCTTCCGTCCTCCTTCAAAGAAATTCTTGAAGTTTATCACGTTCCTCTTTTCCTTAGGTGGCTTTACCAGTCCCTGAAGCACGGCATGGTCCGTAATGTCGAATCCCGTAGCCCATATGCGGCTCTTGAATCCTTCGCAGTGTATCGGGACGATAGGTATCGTGTACTCATCCTGAAGCTCTCCCGTAAGGCTGTCTATGTCCTCACCGATAACGCCCGAGGCGCAGCTTCCCGACACGAATATGGCATCAGGCCTGTAGTTTTCATAGGTCTTCCGAACGATTTCCCTAAGATGGCTTACTGCACCGAACACCGTATCGTTTTCATTGAGGTCCGAGCAGATGAATACGGTATTCGTAGTCTTGTTCACCTTTGCGGCAATCTGTCTGTACATGACTTCAGATGACGCAGCGAACGCCGCACATCCGGCAGGTGCATGGTAGATGATTGCAATGTTCCTTATGCCGGCAAGAATTGAAAGAGCACAGGTCGAAAGGCATGAGCTTGACTGTGAAAAGCACCTTTCCCTGTTCCTGAGTGAACCGCATCCCGTCCTGTACGAAAGCGTCTTCAGGTCCCCGGTGAATCCCGTAATCGATCCCAGCCTGTTTTCCCTTACGGCGACATTGCTGTTTTTCAGATTGAATGACATATCGATTTTCCTCCTTAAATCCCTAGAGCGGTTTGTAATTGAAGCTCGGATGCCTGTCGTTGTTCTTCAGGAAATAGTCCCACATGTTCCTGTAGAAAACCTCATCCGGAAATTCTTCGATGACCTCTTTCAGTGACTCCGCATAAAGTCCTATGTCAAAGAACGATTCAAGCGGTGCATTCGCCTCTATGTATTTCCATCCGGTAAGTATTTCGTAGATTGAAAGCACTCCGTTGTAGTTCGGATCCGGATTGTAGGAGCGGTCTCCGTTTGACTCCCTGTCGTAGATATAGCGGGCGATGTAGTCGACGTCTTCACCGGTAAGTCGCGCAAGGCTTCCGATGGACTCATCCGGAAAAAGCGAATAATCCCTGTACGCCCGGATCTGTCCCTTGAGGTAGGCCTTGAAAGCCGGACGGTTTTCCTCAAACGTCGGTGCGTAGGCGTATTGGCGGCAGCAGACGTAATCCTTTTCAAGACGGGTCAGGGGAAAAAGCCTCTCCAATCCAAGCGAAACGGCGGCCTCCAGATACTCGGAGGATATGAATCCTATGTCGATGTTTCCCTTTGCTACGGCAGTCGTTATGGCTGGATATCCGTCTATGAGCTGATAGGACAGGTCGTTCTTGATGTCGTATCCGTAGTTTTTTCCCAGGGAGGCCTTTGAAACCATTTCGGCGGTAGAGAGGTGTATGACTCCAATCTTCTTTCCCTTCCAGTTTTCAAGGTTCCTGAGTTTTTCAGCATCTTCCTTACGGCAGATCGTCTCCATTCCTCCGGACAGGGTTCCTGCAAAAATCTTTACGCTCGCCCCCTGAGCTCCATAGCTTACAGGAGGAATTACCTGCGCATACGAAGCATCCAGTTTTCCTGCAATCAACGCCTCCGGAGTTCCTATCATTTCGAGCGTCGTGTACTTCGGCTTGAAATTGTATTCCGAAAAATACCCCTTTTCCTCCGCAATCTGTATGAGCGGATTCACGATCTTGCTTGCCGTCACTGCAATGTTGAAAGAAAGGCTTCCTTCCTCGTTTTTCCGGGAACTGCACGATACGGAAAGCATCGCAAGAGCCAAGACGAAAGCCGTTACTTTTTTCGGCCGCAGCTTCTGATTTTTCATGGACTTTTCCTCCTGTGTTTTGGAAATGATTCGTTCTGTTTCCGGGATTACTTCATCCGCGCACCCGGTATGACATATGTATATATTTTTTTTCCGATTCTTACCAATACAATTTTCAGATGATTCCAATAGGATTTTCTTATAGGGACTCTTTTTTTTGCCATAGGAAAAAACTATCTCAAGCAATCTGAAAAAAGTATTTTCAATGCAGGCGTCAAATCCGTATACTGTTGAAAAACACATTGAAAAGGCAGGTAAATCGTCATGGAAAACAAAACGCATTTCGATACGGTCGGAAGCTACTTGCGTCCGGAAGAACTTAAAAAGGCCCGTGCAGATTTTGAAAGTGGAGCGATCGGAGCGGAAGAATTCGCAGAAACCAAGAGAAGGCTCATAAAGTCCCTCGTTGAAAAACAGAAGGCGGCTGGACTTCACTACATAACGGACGGTGAGTTCAACAGGAAGTACTGGCACCTGGATTTCTTCTGGGGCTTCGAAGGAATCGGTCACGTAAAAGACGGCGGCGGAGTTCAGTTTGCAGGGGAAGTTGCAGACCTTGAATCAACATTCCTTACGGGAAAGCTTGGCGCAAAGGTGCATCCGTTCGTCGAGGACTTCAGGTTCCTGAAGGGACTTGAGTCGGGCGGAGTTGAGGCGAAACAGACGGTCCCGGCACCAGCCCAGCTTTTTCAGCAGCTCAACGTACCGGCAAACTATGAATCGACCAGAAGGATTTATCCCGACGGCGAAGAACTCATTGCAGACATAGTAAAGGCCTACAGGAACGTGATAAGGCAGTTTTACGACGCAGGATGCCGCACGCTTCAGTTCGACGACTGTACATGGGGCGCACTTGTCGGAGATGCAGCAAAACAGCGCTATCAGAGCCTTGGTCTTGATCTGGAAGAAGTCAAGGAAAGTCTCCTCAAGGTCAACAACCTGGCACTTGAAGGAAAACCCGAAGACATGAAGATAAACACGCACATCTGCCGCGGAAACTACCATTCGACCTACTTTACGAGCGGACCGTACGATTCCGTTTCCCGACACGTTTTTGCACGGGAGAACGTCAATGCGCTTTACCTTGAATATGACGATGAACGTTCCGGCGGATTCGCTCCGCTTGCAGACGTAAGTGCGGACAAGGAAGTGGTGCTCGGACTGATTACCACCAAGAAACCTGAACTGGAAGATGCGGACAAAGTCATCGGAAGGATTAGGGAAGCGGAAAAATACGTTCCGCTTGAAAGGCTTTCAATCAGTCCTCAGTGCGGATTCGCCTCATGCGAAATAGGAAACAGGCTGAGCGAAAAGGAACAGTGGGAAAAAATCGCCCTGGTGAAAAAGATTGCCGAAGCAGTGTGGGGAAGTTGAAATGCATTTCTGCCGGTCCTGAAAAAAGGCCGGTCTAGCATGAAAACCCTGCAATGTGAAGTATCCGCCTTATTGCATCGATGTATGAAAGGCTGATTTCATTCCTTGCGGCATCCTTTTTCATGATGTAGCCGAGTTCAAAGCGGTGGCTTATCCTTCCGTCGGGATTTCTGAGCGGAACCAGAACGAAATCCTCGCTGGTTTCCTCACCGAAGACGCCCGAAAGGAAAGTGTAGCCGTCAAGGTGCTCTATCAGGTTCAGTTCCGTAGCCCTGTCTGCAACGGTAATCGCCTGATTGAGTCCGTATCGGTCGATCACTTCCTCGGAAAAAAAGGACTTTACGTCGTCAGTATCGAAAGTTATGAACCGGTATTCAGAAAGCTCGTCCAGTGAAATCGACTCCGTTTCCGCAAGAGGATGTTTCCTGTGAAGGTATACGAAAGCATTGCATTCGGTCAGGGGATGGAATGTCAGTCCGCTTGATTTCAGCACGTTTCCTATCGATTCCCTGTTCGAGTCGCTGAGATACAGTATGCCTATTTCACTCTTTCCCTCCGCAACGTCGGAAATGACCATCGAAGCCTTTTTTTCCCGGAATGCAAAATCATAACCTTCGTCGGAAAAATCATTTACGATTTCAACGAAAGCCTTGCGGGCAAATGCATAATAGAGGGCCGATACGGAGAATTTCTTGATTTCCTTCCCCGTGTATTTTTTCATAAGTCTTTCATAGCGTGCATAAAGGTCCCCTGCATCACGTATGAATTCCATGCCGCTGTCGGTCGCCTCAACGCCGCGTGCAGTACGGTTGAAAATCCTGAACCCCAATTCATCCTCGGCATCATGTATCGACGATGACAGGGACGGCTGAGAGATGAACAGTCTTTCAGACGCCTTGTTGAGCGAACCGGATTCTGCAACGCCAAGTATGTATTTTATCTGCTGTAAAGTCATATCCGTAAAAAAAAGAACGTAAAAAAAATTTTTCCAAGTTTCCAGATGATGAGCGGGGAATGCACCCCTCCGTTCAAATCAATTTTTAAATCTATTCCTATTATTTGCAGAGAAAAAGAGGGCGATCTAAAAACAGCTTGATTTTCAAATCGGTTAAAGAGATTACGTTAGTAATCTCGAATCCGTGTGATCCTCCTTAACACAGTAAAAATAAATAGAAATGACTTGTAAAAGTTGATTTACGTGGTGATTGTTTCCCTCATATGAAAAATGGATTGTTGGAACGTCAAAAAAAGCCGATGCACCGACTGTTTCAACGGATGCATCGACCATTCCGACGATTTGCTTGCGTTTCTGAATCAGATTGAATAGTTTCCTTCCGGCTCCATCATTCCGTTTTCAATAAGGATTTCCTCAAGGCGCTCCTGAGTGATTGGAGTAGGAATCGTAAACTTTGTATTTTCATCGATTGCCTGTGCCAGATCTCGGTAAACCTGAGCCTGAGAGCTTTCCGGCGCATATTCGATTACGGTCTTCTTCCTGATTTCAGCCTGCTGTACGATGTTATTCCTCGGGACGAAATAGATGAGCTGAGTGTTCAGTTCCTTTGTAAATGCACGGAGCAGGTCAAGCTCACGGTCGACGTTCCTGCTGTTGCAGATTATTCCTCCGAGACGCACGTCACCGCGCTCTGCATATCTTGCTATACCCTTACAGATGTTGTTTGCAGCATAAAGGGCCATCATTTCTCCCGAAGCAACGATGTAAATTTCCTGAGCCTTTCCTTCGCGGATAGGCATTGCAAATCCACCGCAGACAACGTCTCCAAGAACATCGTAGAAAACATAGTCCAGGTCTTCGGTATAGGCATTCAGGTTTTCAAGCATTGAGATTGAAGTGATGATTCCGCGTCCTGCACATCCAACTCCTGGCTCTGGACCGCCGGACTCAACGCAGCGTACACCCTTGAATCCGACCTTCTGCAGGTCATCGAGCTGAATTTCCGTCTTGTTGTCGCGAATCGTATCCAAAACAGTCTTCTGATGAAGTCCGCCGAGAAGGAGCCTTGTTGAATCGGCCTTTGGATCGCATCCGACCACAAGCACCTTCTTGCCGAGTTCCAACAGACCTGCAGTCAGGTTCTGAGTAGTCGTCGATTTTCCGATTCCGCCTTTTCCGTAGATGGCTATCTGCCTAAGTTTCTTTGCCATTTTTTTCTCCCTTACATTCGTTTCTTTATTGTTATGTGCCGCTGCATCCCTTTTCCCCATATTACCCATAAGATTTATAGGTAATTAAAGAGAAAAAGGACCGTGTCGGCTTTTTATAACCGGTACCGAATGACCGGCCGATCGATTTTACATTTGCAATGAATTTTTATGCCGCATTGATTCAAGCGGAAGGGTACAGAGTCGCATTCGTCCGTTGCGGAAATTTTCACGGACCAGTTTTTCAAAATACACAGCCACTTTTTTCACCCTCCATACATTTACGTTTATCAACCTATCAATTTTCTAGGTTTTTATTGATGGTCACACTTTACACATTAAAACCTACTTAGTCAATAGGTTTTAAGTAAAAAATTTTCCTTTCTCTTATGCCTGTCGCCCGATAGTGCAGGTCAAAAAATAATAAAAAAAATCGATAAATTTCAAGAATTGGTATTGACTAAAACATCGCAAAAATATAATATAAAGACACTTCTAACGCGGAATTAGCTCAGTTGGTTAGAGCACCAGCATGACACGCTGGGGGTCACTAGTTCGACTCTAGTATTCCGCACCACTTGGAGAATTAGCTCAGCTGGGAGAGCACCTGGTTTACACCCAGGTTGTCGGCGGTTCGATCCCGTCATTCTCCACTTCAATCGGGACGTAGCGCAGCTGGTAGCGCATCTGGTTTGGGACCAGAGGGTCGCAGGTTCAAATCCTGTCATCCCGACTTAAGCAGGAATCCACTGGGTTTCTGCTTTTTTTATGCCCACCGAATCTATCCGACCAAACAAAACTTCAGGCATTTCCTCAAGCCCAAGCGTAACGAACATAAGTCCGACCGAAGAACCGGAAAACACAAAAACTTACTATGCGACACCAAAACGGACTTTGGAACGCACATAACGCCTGTTATGCAGGTAAATTTCAAGGAATTTTACGGACCAAAGATATCTCGGAACAACATAACACCCGTTACGTAAAATCACATAACAGCTGTTATGTTGACGGTTGCTTTTTGAGTTTTGCATAACAAAGCAATAGCCGATTATGTCCTGGTGATTTTCCATGCCCTGTGAATG
>CACYBG010000322.1 GCA_902772605.1 uncultured Spirochaetaceae bacterium | reverse complement strand
GATTCAATCAGTTCGTCCGCAGTTCCGTGCCAGGCCATCGGTGCGTTTCCGTAAAACCTGCTGATTGACTCCGTTGCCCTGACTGCAATTTTTTCGGGATAAATGTGTGCGTGAAAATCGATTATCATACGATGCCTCAAAAAGATGATGGATTTATATTCCAGAGTGCATCATTCTATCAAAAGTTCTTATAAAAGTCATCACTATATTTTTTATGGAAAGGAGTTGTTTGTTCATGCAATTCGGTTCCCCTCCAAACAAAAAATTCAGGAACTCGGCATTATTTTAAACAGTTGTTTTGTTGAACATGTCGAGTCCACAACCTTGGTTCAACAGGTGGAAGCGTGATAGCCGGAACGAAAAAAATCTGCACAAGTGAAACGCGGTATTCGTAGCGTAGCTTCGAACGAGCCTTTTTTTCGGGACGGACACACGCTGGAAAGTTTATTGACTCGACATTTTCTATTCATCAGAATTCGTTCCGCATAGACTCTTTGGTTGTTATGCTGAGTCCCTGATATCAGCATGCCCCATTTCCTACGACTGGCTGTCGTCCTGTTTTGTGAGGAGCTGTCCTGAAAATTCAAGGAATGGCTTTGGATTCGTGAGCACGGGTATGGAACCTGAAAATCCGTCGGAATCGCAGGATGGATTCGATATCGTCAATGAAGGCGGATCGGACTCCATGTCGATATTTCCGGTTATGGTCGTGCTTTTGAGCGCAAGGTTTATCATTTCATGTGCGGTAGGAATTTCAGGTGCGGACTTGAACCTTTCCTTATAGACCTCGTAAAAAAATCCTTCGGCAAGTATGTCCTTTTCGTTATCAGTAAGTACTTTTTCGATTATGCCCTTGTAATAGGCGACGATGAGTTCCGTGTCCTCCGACAGGTCCATGAAATAATCGAGCGTAACTGAAAATCCCTTTGAATTTATTATTGGGGTTCCCATATAGATTTTATTGTTGAAAACCATCATGCACGGAATGTTGTTCTCGAAATCGTTCAGGAAAATCGAGCTTCCGTCAGACAGATATGAAGAAGTGCAGAATGTCGAAGGAGTAAATTCCTGCGTCAGGATTAAATTTCCTTCATCATCGACATTGTATTTGAAGCAGTGGTATTCATTGTACTTGTTGTGTATGTACCGGGTCAGACGTCCTTTCTGTGATGCAAGGAAGTTCGTTACCTTTGACGTGAGGATTGCATTTACCGCCGCCTCATAATTTGAAAAGTCATAGTCATATTCCCGAAGACCGTGGATTGCAATGTCGTGAACGGATTCAATAGCTGCAGGAACGGCAAACGCCCTGATTTCATCGTACCTTGCGTTCAAGGATTCAAGTTCGGATTTCAAGGTATGCGGATTTCCTTCTGAATCGTAAAGAACCTTGGGCGTTATGGCAAGATATTCTCCCCGGTATCTGTACGAATATTCTCCGAGCAGTGAATTTCCGCTCAGACTGTACACCATCATGCGGCTTCCGTCAAATGTTATTTTGTGTCCCGTAGCGGAACTGATGTATGTGGCTTTTGGAATATTCCTCGACGAAGATTCGGAAACAGTTACCTGGCATGACGAAAAGATTGCAGTCAGGATGATAGAAATCATGGTCAATGATAGAAACTTTTTAATCATATGAAATCCTTGTATCCAAGCAGTCTGGATTCTCCAAAAAAGGAGCCTTTTAAATTGCAGCGCACTGCAAATCATGATGATTATAACGGAATTTTCATTTTGTTTTAATAGGGAAAGCTTAAAAACGGTGATTTTTTAAAGGGAATTGAAATCCGCCGCCGCCGTTTTTTTCAGTAACTCATGCCGATTGCGGCGACGGAAAATCAGATTGAAATCCTGAATCGAAAACTACTTGATGAGCGTGTATCCTTCATCGCTTATGGCTTTTTCGAATTCAGCGTCAGGAACATCCTTTGAAAGCTTTACGACGGCCGTTTTCTTTTCATGATCCGCAACAGCAGAATCGACACCATCGATTTTTTCGAGAGCTTCCTTTACGTGCCTTTCACAGTTGTGACACATCATTCCTTCAATCTTCAACGTTTTTTCCGTTACTGCCATATCGGCCTCCTTGATTTTTTCCGTATCTGCATCATCCGCGGAAATCGAGAGTTCGATCCGTGAATGTATGTTGCTCCTGTCATGCTTCGTATTCCTGATGTTGAAAAGGTTCAGGCGAAGGGCATTGGTCACCACGCAGAAACTGGACAGACTCATCGCCGCCGCTCCAAACATTGGATTCATGTCGATTCCAAGCCAATGGTGGTAAAGGCCCGCTGCAACCGGAATCAATATGATGTTGTAGAAGAAAGCCCAGAAAAGGTTTTCCTTGATGTTCCTTACCGTCTGTCTGCTCAACCTGATTGCCGCACATGCATCCCGAAGACTGCTTTTCATCAGTACGACATCGGCTGCATCAATCGCAACATCAGTTCCCGCTCCTATTGCCATTCCCGTATCTGCCGATGTAAGTGCAGGTGCATCATTGATTCCATCTCCGACCATGCATACCCTGCCTTTTTCCATGAACTTCCTCACGATTTTTTCCTTACCGTCAGGTAGGACTCCTGCAATTATTTCATCGACCCCGGCTTTTTTTCCGATTGCATCTGCAGTTTTCCGATTGTCTCCCGTAAGCATGACTACGTGAATGCCCATGGACTTAAGTTCGGAAACGGCATTGCAACTGTCGTCTTTCAGTACGTCGGCTACTGCCATCATGCCCAGAAGCTTTCCGTCGGACGCAAAAAAGATGGGAGTCTTTCCTTCATCGCTGAGTTCTTCGGATTTTCTCCTGATTTCTGCATCGATTGAACCGGATGCGACCTGCATGATGTAATTCATGTTTCCACCGTCAAGTTTTTTTCCGTCGAGTTTTCCGCTCAAACCGTTTCCGGGCAGTGCAGAAAAATCCGTTACTTCCCTCGGAATGATTTTTTCCTCTTCCGCTTTTTTCATCACGGCCTTTGCAAGAGGATGTTCGCTTTTTGATTCAAGGCTCGCAGCAAGTTCAAGGAACAGTCTTTCATCGATTCCGCTCGGGATGATGTCGGTTACAATCGGTTCTCCCCTGGTGAGTGTTCCGGTCTTATCAAGTATGACAATCTGAGTTTTACCCGCCTGTTCAAGGGATGCAGAGGTCTTGAAAAGTATTCCGTTTTTCGCACCGATTCCGTTACCTACCATTATGGCAACCGGAGTGGCAAGTCCAAGTGCGCATGGACAACTTACGACAAGAACCGAAATGCCGCGACTCAAACTGAACGAAAATTCTGCACCGGTAAAAATCCAAATCAGGAACGTCAGGAACGAAAGCACAATAACGGCAGGAACGAATACTCCCGAAACCCTGTCTGCAATCTTTGCAATCGGAGCTTTTGTTGCGGCGGCATCGCTTATCATCCGTATGATTTGTGAAAGGGTAGTGTCCTCTCCGACCCTGGTTGCCCTGCATTTTATGAATCCTGAAAGATTTACGGTTGCAGAAGAAACTCCGTCTCCAGTTTTTTTGTCTACAGGAATCGATTCGCCCGTTAAAGCCGACTCATTTATTGCAGTGTTTCCTTCTATTATTATTCCATCTACCGGGATGTTTTCGCCGGGTCGTACGGTAAAGACATCTCCCTTCACAAGCTCATCCACGGGAACCGTCTCTTCCTTTCCGTTCCGTATGACCGAAACTGTTTTCGGAGCAAGTTTCATCAGGCTTTTGAGGGCATCGGTTGTTCTTCCCTTTGAAATCGATTCCAAAAGTTTTCCGACGGTGATAAGCGTTACAATCATCGCGGCCCCTTCAAAATAAAAATTCTCCATGCATTCGGATGCTTTTACCGAATCTCCGGATGAAACTGCATCGGTCATTGCAAAAAGCATTGCTACGCTGTATGCAAACGAAACTCCCGAACCCATTGCAACAAGAGTATCCATGTTCGGTGCTCCGTGAACCAGACTCTTGAATCCGCTCGTAAAGAATTTACGGTTGATTGTCATGACGACGGCCGAAAGAATCATCTCCAGAAGTCCCAGTGCCAAATGATTTCCATGGAAAAAAGATGGGACCGGCCATCCCCACATCATGTGTCCCATGCTGAAATAGACGAGGATTAAAAGAAATGCAAGTGATGAAATGAGACGCTTAATCAGCCCGGGTGTTTGCGTATCCTTCAGAAGCGATTCGTTTTCAGAAATCGAAGTACCGGAATTTTTTTGAGGCTTTCCGTCCAATACCCGTGCACCGTATCCTGCATTTTCAACAGCCGAGATTATGTCCTGGGATTTTGCGTTTCCTTCCACGCCCATTGAATTGGTAAGCAGGCTGACCGTGCAGGATGAAACACCGGGAACCTTTGCAACCGCTTTTTCGACCCTTGCGACACAGGCTGCACAGGACATTCCGTTCACTGCATATCTATCCATTTTTCCTCCGCATTTATTTCATGAGTTTCTGCAATGTCTTTACAAGCTCATCAACTTTTTCTTCGCTGCCGTTACGCACGTCGTTCAATACGCACGTCTTGATGTGATTTGAAAGAAGGTTCCTGTTGAATGCATTGAGCGCCGCATTTACAGCCGAAACCTGAATCAATATGTCGGGGCAGTATGCATCGTTTTCAAGCATTTTCTTCAGCCCCTTAATCTGACCTTCAATCCTGCACAGTCTGTTCATCAGGCTTTTGTACTCTTCCTGAGGTCGCATCGTCTTCCGCACCGTTTCATCGGATGATTCCGTCTCCTGTTTTCCGTCGCATTTGCAATGGACGCTTGATTTTGAATTGTTTCTTGTCATGTATTCTCCTTACCCGTATAGGGTATTCAGCCTTAATAGAATATATACCCCATAAGGGTATAAAGTCAATGATTTTCCGAAATTTTTTTTACGCCGACCGTTTTTACTCGAATTATCGGACGGTTTGGATTCATGATTTTTACATGCAAATTCAGGAAAAAAATGTATCATAAACGGCGGATTGGTGTTATAATGTAAGAAAGGATTTCAGATAAGAAATTTCTCTAAGGAGATTTATGAAAAGAAGTACAGCATTGTTTTTTACGGCAGCCCTGATGCTCACTGCATTTACCGGATGCCAGACAACGGAAAACGGAACGAACGTGAAAAAGGAAACCGAAGAAAAGGAACTGTCACAGACGAAAAACAGCGGTTCCAAATACATCACCGTGGACTTGAAGTCGAATCCGACTACGGGTGGAAGCTGGAAAATCCAGATTGCGGACGAATCGGTTGCAAAGCTTGAATCGGATACTTACGAGCAGGATGAGCACGAGCCCGGCATGGTTGGAGTCGGAGGAACGGAAACGTTCGGATTCAAGTGCCTTAAGCCCGGAAAAACCGACGTAAAATTTACCTATGGTCAGATGTGGGAAGGCGGATCCATCTGGGAGACAAAAAATGCGGTAATCACCGTAAATGAAAATTCCCTGGGAACCATAACATTCAAATGAACCGCTGATTATTTCATCACTGTTTTTCAAGGGATCGGATGATTTTCCGGTCCCGATTTTTTTTCCAGTAAAATTTTCCTGCCCAACATAACAGCTGTTATGTAACCTTTTCAACACACCGTAAATCGACCTTATGGAAGAAGCCGTGCAATTTTGATATCATCTGAATGCAACCATTCAACGGAGGCTACGCATGAAAGCAGGGTATTCTCGGGAAGATTTTAATGATGGCACTTCGGATATTTTCCAGGTACTTGACGACCTGAACATAAGGTTTGAAATTCAAGAGCACAAGGCGATTTTTTCAGAGGAAGATTCAAAGGATGTCGAAATCCTCCTGAAAGGAATAGATGTAAAGAACCTGTTCGTCAGGGACAAGGACGGAAATTACGGTCTTGTAAGCATGGACCTGCATAAGCGTGCCGACCTGAAGAAAATCGCACGGACATTCGGATTCGGACGACTCAGCTTCTGCAATCCCGATGAACTCATGCAGCATCTGAACATTACTCCGGGGTCCGTAAGTCCCCTTTGCATAATGTTCGACACAGAAGGGCAGGTCAAGCTTATGTTCGACGAAAACTTTGAGGGTAAGAACGTAATAATACATCCGCTCAGGAACACCGCATCAATCAGCCTGAGCTTTGAAGATTTGAAAAGATTTGCCGAATACTTCAAGCACGACTGGATAATGGCCGACGTCTACAAAACGGAATGACCAAACTGTCCTCTCGAATCACCACCCCTGACGCAGTGCATTACGTCTCTACGCAACAGGGCATGGTGTTTTCAGGTTATTGCAATTGAACCGACCGTCAATTTTTAACGGAGGATTTCATCGGCCAGTTTTTCCAGAGCCGAAACCGTCTCTTCGTTTACAGCCGTCTTTATGCTGACCTTGCTTTCCGTAAAATTGATTTCCTTGCATCCATCGAAAAGTGCGGCCATCCCCTTTGCTGCAGCCGGAGCCCATGAACCGTTTTCAATAAGTGCGACAGTGCGCTTCTGATAGTTTCTTTCCGCAAGCAGATTGATGAACTCCTTCATTTTCGGGAAAACGCTTCCATTGTACGTTGTCGTTGCAAGAACGATTTTTCCATATCGGAACGCATCTTCCACACATTCGTAAATGTCTTCCCTTGCCAAATCGTTCACAACCGTTTTCGGACATCCCTTATCGGTCAGAATCCTTGCAAGTTCTTCGACCGCTTTTCTGGTATTTCCGTAAACCGAAGTATAGAAAACGGCAACTCCCTCGCTTTCAACTCCATATCCAGACCAGGTGTTGTACGTGTCGATGTAGTAGGAAATGTTTTCGTCAAGGATCGGTCCGTGAAGCGAACAGATTCTCTGAATGTCCAAGCCGGAAATCTTTTTAAGGAGGGCCTGAACGTTTGCACCGAATTTACCGACTATTCCAAAATAATAACGCCTTGCCTCGCACGCCCATCCTTCAGGATCATCATAATCAAGTGCACCGAATTTTCCAAAGGCATCGGCAGAAAAAACGGTCCTGTCTTTTTCGGAATATGTCATGATGACTTCCGGCCAGTGTACGTTTGGTGCGGTAACGAACGTAAGGCTTCGGTCTCCGTCATTTGAACCGAGTTCGAGCTTTGAACCGTCCGAAACGACAATCTGGCGGCCTGCAAAATCAGTGCCGAAAAGATTTTTCATGATTGTAAATGCCATCTTTGATGCAACGATTTTAGCGTCAGGATATCTGTCGGCAAAAAGCTTTACGTTTGCAGAATGGTCCATCTCCATGTGCTGAACGACAATATAGTCCGGCTTTCTGTTTCCTGCATCCTTCAAGACAGCCTCGATGTTTCGAATCCACTCGTCGCCAAACATTGCATCGACCGAATCCATCACGCAAATCTTTTCATCGATTATCACATAGGAATTGTATGCCATCCCGTTCGGCACTTCAAACTGACCTTCAAAAAGATCTATATCGTGGTCGTTTACGCCAACATATTTGATTGAATCGCTTATGTCCATCTTATCCTCCTGAATATTAAAGTCCGCGGGCCCATTCGTAGGTGCTCAGATATGGATCAGGTTTTATCGCACCGGATGTTGCCCATATTTCATCAATCAATCCCTTTTCATTTATCTTTCCGATTCGTACCTGCTTGTAAAGGTGCTGATTTGAACCGTCTATCGTTACAGTTCCCTCCGGAGCCGTAAAGCTCACTCCCTTTGACGCCATCCTTACTTCTTCCACGTCGAATGAACCGGCTTTTTCACATGCAGCCGCCCACATGTAGACTGCAATGTATCCAGCTTCAATCGGGTCTCCCGTAACTCGGTCGCTTCCATATTCGGATTTGTAATCGGAAACGAACTGTACGTTCTTGGGTGTTTCCGTCGTTTCGTAATAGTTCCATGAAACCAGATGTCCGCTCAGATTTTTTGAACCGATGGTATTGATTTCCTCTTCGGAAATGGAAAAGCTCATTACGGGAATGTCATCCGATGTGATTCCGGCTTCTTCAAGCTGCCTGAAAAAATAGATGTTGGAATCTCCGTTCAGCGAATTGATTATTACGTCCGGATTTTCCCTCTTGATTTCCTCTATTATTTCGGTGAAATCAGTGTGCCCCATCGGAACGTAAGTTTCTCCTACGCATTCCGCTTCAAGTGCACCGAACTGCGCCCGGATTATCCTGTTGGCTGTCCTTGGAAAAATATAGTCGCTGCCGATAAGGTACATTTTCTTTCCATAGTTTTCTGCACAATATTCGATTGCCGGTACGACCTGCTGATTCGGAGACGCACCCATGTACATTATGTTCGGACTGGCTTCCATACCTTCATACTGAACGGGATACCATAGAAGTCCATACAGTTCCTCAAAAATCGGCTTGACTGATTTACGCGATGATGAAGTCCAGCATCCGAAAACGGTTGAAACCTTATCCTCGGCAAGAAGTTTGCGAGCCTTGTCTGCAAATGTAGCAGGATCGCTTGCACCGTCTTCTTCCACGGCCTTTATTTTTTTACCGAGCACGCCACCTGCAGCATTGATTTCCTTTATTGCAAGAAGTTCTGCATCACGGACGGGCTTTTCACTGATTGCCATCGTACCGGTCAAAGAATGAAGTATGCCGACCTTTACGACTCCACCGTCAGTTTTTTTTTCATTGCATCCAGAAAGAAGCACTGCAGATAAAACCGCAAATGCCACCAAAGAAAACCTT
>CACYBG010000321.1 GCA_902772605.1 uncultured Spirochaetaceae bacterium | reverse complement strand
CCCTTTAGGGACAAGTTTTTTAACGTTAAAAAACTTGGCTTGATTCTTGCCGTCAACTGGGACCCGCTCATGTGTTGCATTTATCTATGGTTTTCATGCTGAAGCCCTGAGTAAATTGAGAGTTGAGAGTTTTTTTTGTAAATAGTCTTAAAATAATTAATTTGTGTAAAAAATTGATTGAGCGTAGGGGCGGAATCCTTTTCTTTTCAATCGACTGGAAAAAGATTTTTTTTTACGCTCGTTTTTTCCTATAAATTTGTTATGTTCCTTGGAAAATGTTGAATTTTTTGCCCTTAACGTGTACTCTATTTGTTACCTCTGAATACTGGGAACTGCCATAAACTTCAGTTGCCCCTGGTGAACATCGGATAATCTGAATGCGGATTATTCAGCGTTTCCTTGGACTGACGGTTTTGCGGTAATTACGAGTGATTTTTTGGGGAATATTATTTTTGAAGGTGTGGGTATGGAAATCTCTAAGTATGAGCTGGAAGAATGCAGTGCCAGCATAAACAACTGTAGAAGGGAAGTGGCGAAACGAATTGTCGGTCAGAAAGAAGTTATAGATGGAATCCTTACTGCCATGATTGGAGGCGGACACATTCTGCTTGAAGGCGTTCCTGGACTTGCCAAGACTCTTGCGGTCCGTACGATCGCTGAAATTTCGGGCTTGGAGTTCAAGCGCATTCAGTTTACTCCCGACCTTTTGCCGGCTGACGTTACGGGAACCCTTATCTATCAGCAGGCACTTGCAAAGTTTGCGGTACGCCGCGGACCGGTTTTCTCTAACATAGTCCTTGCAGATGAAATCAACCGTGCACCTGCGAAGGTTCAGTCTGCGCTCCTTGAAGCAATGGCAGAACATCAGGTTACGATCGGTGAAACATCCTATCATCTTCCGGAACCGTTTTTCGTGCTTGCTACCCAGAACCCCATCGAACAGGAAGGAACGTACAATCTGCCTGAAGCCGAACAGGACCGTTTCCTCATGAAGCTTCTGGTTACATATCCGACGCCGGAAGAGGAAATCCAGATTGTAAAGTCAAACGGAAATGCAATCAATCAGCCCGTACAGAACGTATTCAACATCGACCAGATTACGAAATGCAAGAATGCGGTTCAGGCAATCACTGCGGACGATAAAATCATCAACTACATAGTATCCATCGTAAACGTTACCAGACCGGAACCTGGAAGAAACGAAAGGCGCACATCGGCTCAGAAAAAGAACGACGTTCTCCACTACATTTCATACGGTGCATCTCCACGTGCGGGAATCGCTCTTCTTCAGTGTGCAAAGGTCGCAGCACTGTTCAACGGCAGAAGTTTCGTGCTTCCTGAAGATGTTCAGAGCGTTGCAAAGCCCGTCCTCCGCCACCGTCTGGTACTCAATTATGAAGCTTCAGCCGATTCCGTAACGACGGATGAACTGATTTCAAAAATCATTGAGATAATGCCGCTCCCGTAATAGAGGTCTGGCTGTATGGAAAAGTCAAGTTTAGCTAAAAAAGCGACTCTCCTCCATCTGAATTCGCTTGCACTTGCCGACGGAATGAGAAACGGTTCCTTCCGCTCCCTGTACAAGGGGCGTGGCATTGATTTCAGCGGTGTCCGTGAATACATGGATGGAGATGACGTCAGAACCATAGATTGGAACGTTACCGCAAGGATGTGCCGACCGTTCGTAAAGCAGTACGATGAGGAGCGCGACCTGAACGTAATGGTCGTAATCGATGCATCCGCCTCAATGAAATCCGGTTCCGGAAAAAAATCCAGGCTTGAAGTTGCTGCGGAATGTGCATCCCTTTTGACACTTGCATCATTTCACAACGCATCTCCAGTGGGAGCCGTCATTTATGATGGAAAAATCCGCTTCAACTGTTCTCCGGCTCCGGGGCATGATCAGGTGATGCTCCTTCTTTCGGAATTTGAAAAGGTTGACGATTACGGAAGCGACGGTTCTTCACTTGAGTCCGCCCTGCTCGGATGTCAGAGGCTTTTGAAAAAACGCACGCTGATTATGGTTTTCTCTGATTTCAGGACTACATCATGGTGGCAGGCTTTCGGCTATCTGTGTCAGAGGAATGACGTGGTTGCGGTGAAGATAAGCGACGGTATGGATGAACATCTGCCGGAGGTCGGTTCCATTCCTTTTACGGATCCCGAAACCGGAGTTCACAAGGTTCTTCCGACTTCATCATCAAAATTCCGCAGAAAGTGGAGGGAGGACAATGAATCCCGCATGTCACAGTGGAACCTTGAATGTCGTCGCCGCGGGGGAATTCCTTTCGTACTCAACACGAATTCGGACTGCCTCAAGGAATTGACCAGATTTTTCTCTACAAGGGACAGGCAGAGCATATGAAAAAGATTATTCTGCCCGCATTGATTTCAATCATTGCACTTATGCCCGTTTCCGCAGACTCGAAAAACAAGGGGTCGGATGATTTCGTCCAGCAGTTCGTCCTGCCGTCGGAAGTTTACGTAGGCGATGAAGTTCAGCTTCAGTATACGTTCAACAGCGGTGTCGATTTTTTCGCGCTTGCAGATTCAAAGCACATTGACGGAGACGTCCTGTATATTAATCCTGCACTGAAACCGTTTGCCGATTCTGAAGAGCGCTATAACGTGAATGAAGTTTCCCTGCATAGGGCCGGCATGAGCTACACGCTGCTCATAAAGTTCATTCCGTGGGTTACCGGTGAACTGAGTTTCCCTGAATTCAACCTGAGTGCCTGCTGTCTGGGTAAGGATGCGACAATCGTCGAAAAGCCTGCTGAACCTGAAGCTTCGGAAAATGAGGGCGGTTCGGACGGCAAGGTTTTTGAGGAACAGGTCGATACGATGGCCATAGATTCTGGAATCAATCCTGCTCCTTACAGGATAAAGGTTCATCCCGTGACCGTAATATCGCTCGTGGAAAAGCTTGGTGCCGTCAGTCTGCGTCCACCGGTTTCTCCTCTTCTTCTGCCTGGAACAAACTACATAATCTGGACATTGATTGTCGTCGGAGTCCTTCTTCTGTTCGGAATCTGTTTCGTGATTGCAAAAATCCGTGCGATTCAGAATTTCTGGTACAACCTGTGCGAAAGGCTCGGACTCATCAGGATGTCGAAACTGACCAGAAGGCATTTGAAAAAACTCCGCGTGAAGAAATGCACCGATGCCGAATATGCAGCCGAATGGCAGAAGATAATGCGCACCTATCTGGATTCAAGGTTCGGTGTTCCGTTCGGTTCAGTCACTACAAAGAGGATTGCATCGGTAATCTTCAACGTGACCGGAGGAATGCTTTCGGAAGTCCAGGAGGATGCGGTTCTTTCCATAGTATCCCTTTTTACAAGGACGGACTACATCATATTCGCCCAGAACTCCATCGATTCAAAGCAGCTTCCTGTGGAAACCCATGAGGCGGCTTTCAACGAAGGCGAGAGGGCCGGAATAATTGACAGCACCAACAAGGCAATCGACGGTCTTGAAAAGGTCGAGGAAGAAAAAGAAGGAGGAGAGGCATAATGGAATTTGAAAACCCTGCGGCATTCTTTTTGCTTTTGGTCGTTCCCCTTTATTTCTTTTTGCGCTATGTAAAGGTGTTCAGGCCGATAACGTTTCCGCTCACATTGGGCGACTGGCATGGAAAGCCTTTCTCCTGGGACGGAAATGCACATAAGTTTTTCTCGGTGGTTGCATCGGTTTTAGGTTCTGCCGGATTCATCAGCCTGGTGATTGCCTATTCAAATCCCGTGATTCACCATCAGGAAAAGGTCTATTCGTCACGCGGTTCGGACATCCTTTACGTCCTGGATACGAGTCCGTCGATGGCAGCCTTGGATATGGGCGGTCTTTCACGCATGGATGCAGCAAAACAGGCGATTAGAACCCTGCTTACGGAAAATACGGGCGATTCTGTCGGACTGGTTGAAATGGCAAAGGAAACTGCCGTTGTTGTTCCTCCGACTTTGGACAGGGACCTTTTCCTCAACAAGCTGGACGGCATAAGGGTTGGAGAGCTTGGCGACGGAACTGCAATAGGAAACGGACTTGTATGTGCAATAATGCATCTGGAATCATCACGCTCAACCAAAAAGAGCATAGTGCTGATTACCGACGGTGAAAACAACGCAGGTTCGATTCATCCGAAGACGGCGGCCAGACTTGCCGAAAAAAAGAACATTTCCCTCTATATACTTGGAAT
>CACYBG010000320.1 GCA_902772605.1 uncultured Spirochaetaceae bacterium | reverse complement strand
TCTTCGATGCTTTTTACCGTGCTCCCCTTTGCAAGGTTCTTCCTGGTTGAATATCTTGGAGCTTCCGGCTCAACGGGAAGTCTTTCGGGTGAAGCCGATTGCGACCTCTGTTTGGCGACAGCCATTTCAAGCGTCCTTTTGAAATTCGAGTCTACGTCATCGTTCGATTTTTTTTCCGGCTGTCTGCTTATCTTTTCAAATACGGGTACATAAACAAGGGGTTCCGAACCGGATTTCGAACCGCCGCTCCCTTTCGGATTGGAATCGGATGCATCCCCGTCGGAAGAAGCATTTTCCTTTCCTTTCGTTCTATTATATGCGTTGAGCCTGTAATCATTTAAATTCATAGGAACCATTTTATTTTATATGTAAGGGATTATCAAGAAGTATTTTCAAATCCTGAAAAAAGTTAAAAAAATTTAAAATTTTACTTAAATTTTTAGGTAAATATTCCGATATTTAATTTAGGCGAGAAACATTATGCAGAATTTGAAAAAGAAAAAAAACAGTGAAAAAAATCCAAGAAAAGCCTTTCAGGTAAAATGCGAACTGACTTCCGAAAGGAATCGTGCAGTTCAATCGGATTTCACCCCCTTTTCAGAGCAAAAGCAGAGGGATGAAAAACCAAGCTCACGAATCAAATCGAAATTCGAAGACGGTAGGATTAAAACCCTACTGGAATTCTGTCACTCGATGAAAGTGAGGCACATGCTGCCGATAAGATTCCTAAGGAAAAGCTTGGGTACAGATAACTGAACCAAACGGCGCAGCATCAAAATCTGGAGGCACTGTCGAAAGGACGGTGCCTCCTTTTTTTATGTGTACATTACGCACAGGATGCTGCACATAATGTACAAAGGAACAGTTCATCAGCCGAACGTTGCAATGAATACGCCTGCTGCAATCGCAGTTCCGATTACTCCGGATACGTTCGGTCCCATGGCGTTCATCAAGAGGAAGTTCGACGGATCCTCCTTCTGACCGACCTTGTTTGCAACGCGGGCTGCCATAGGAACTGCCGAAACTCCTGCAGATCCTATGAGCGGATTGATCTTCTTGTTCTTCGGAAGGAACACGTTCATAAGCTTTGCCATAAGCACACCGGTAGCAGTTGCAACGCAGAATGCTACCAGACCGAGGATGATGATTCCGAATGACTTGGCATTGATAATCTTTTCCGGGGTCATCTGGCTTCCGACTCCAAGAGACAAAAGGATAGAAACGATGTTCATCATTTCGTTTTCCATCGTCTTTGAAAGCCTCTGTACGCTGGAAATCTGCTTTACGAAGTTTCCGAACGCGAGCATACCGATGAGCGGTGCTGCAGGCGGAAGAAGGAGTATCGTAATCACCAGAAGCATCATCGGGAAGAGTATCCTTTCCGTCTTGCTTACTTCGCGGAGCTGTTCCATGCGGATGAGCCTTTCTTTCTTCGTCGTAAGAGCCTTCATGATAGGAGGCTGAATCATAGGTACCAGGGCCATGTATGAATATGCCGCAACCGCAATTACGGCCATCAGTTCAGGTGCAAGCTTTGCAGATACGTAGATTGAAGTAGGACCGTCCGCACCTCCGATTATGGCGATTGCACAAGCCTGAAGGATGTTGTAGTCCGTATTCAGTCCCGGAATCATGTTGATGAGGGATACTCCGAAGAGCGTAAAGAATACGCCGAACTGTGCGGCACCTCCGAGAAGTGCAGTTTTCGGATTTGCAATCAGAGGACCGAAGTCGGTCATGGCTCCGATTCCCATGAAAATCAGCATCGGGAAGAATTCGTTTCCGACACCGGCCTTGTAGATTATGTGGAGCATGCCGTCAGGAGCATCCCCGATTCCGGCTCCAAGTATGTTGACCAGAACCGTACCGAAACCGATAGGTATCAGAAGCAAAGGTTCGAATCCACGTCCGGCACCAAGATAGATGATGAGGAAACCGATGACGATCATGATCAGATACTGCCATCCGGGAGCCTTTTCACCTGCAAAGGAATCCTTTTCGGAGGCTTCTTCCTTTTTCTGCTTCGCCTCGTTTTCCTGAGCAATCTCTTCAGCAGTCGGCTGATGAATCATCTTGTATATGCCGGTTGACTTTACGATGTTCGTGAGGAATTTTTCAACGGAAATGTCCTTGGAGCCATTCCAGTTTTCAGTTCCTTCGATCACGCGGTCCAAGCCGGTACCGGACTCAACCTTTGCAACGGCTGAATCCTGTGCAAACGCCTTGGTGGTTATCGACATCACGCCGGCAACAGCCAGTATGAAAATCATGACCAGGGCGATTTTCTTGTTCTTTTCAATTTTTGAGACAGGCATCGTTTTTCCTCGCTTTTTAGCGGATTTCAGCTACAGGCTGTCCATTAGCAATCTGTGAGCCGGCGGTTGCAAGGAAATGAACCTTTCCTGATGCACCGGCCTTAATTTCCAGTTCCATCTTCATTGATTCAATGATGATGATGGTATCGTTCGCTCCTACCTGGGCGCCTTCTGAAACGGCCGTACGGAGGAAAACGCCAGCTACGGGAGCCTTAACAGCTTTTCCGGCTCCGCTTGGTGCAGAAACGGGAGCTGCAGGTGCAGGGGATGCTGCAGGAGCTGCAACGGGTGCAGGTGCCGGAGCAACAGGTGCCGACGCAACACCACCGATTTTTGCAATCACCTGGGCATTGCTGATCTGGGTTCCGGTCGGAACCGTGTATGAAATGGTTCCCGCTTCAGGGGCCTTTACTTCAAGTTCCATCTTCATGGACTCGATTATGATTACGGTCTGTCCCTTTTCAACCTTGGTTCCTTCCGCAAAGCAGTGCTTGAGGAGTGTTCCCGCAACAGGAGCCTTGACGTCGATTCCGCCTGAAACCTGAGGTGCAGAAACAGCTGCAGGTGCCGGGGATGCCGTTCCTGGAGCTCCGAAAGTTACGCTGTATGGAACGCCGTTTACGTTGACGTTCATGCTGTCGCCGGCCGGACCAGAGGTTACGTTGTATGCCGTTCCGTTTA
>CACYBG010000319.1 GCA_902772605.1 uncultured Spirochaetaceae bacterium | reverse complement strand
TTTGGACGCGTCGATAACATCACCCAGCTTCCCACGACAGATGTTTTCAGCATGAAGATTTTTAAGGTCATGTTCAAAAAACAGCTCCATCAGTATGCGGTTCTGTTTATGAACATAAAGAATTTCAAGCACATCAACAGGATTGTCGGTTCGGTTGGCGGCGATCAGGTGCTCTACAAGTATTCCAAGAAAATCAGGAGTTTTCTGCTTCCCCGTGAATACATGGCCCGTCTTGGCGGAGACAATTTCATCATATTGGTATACAAGCACAGGCTCGATGAACTTTTGGACCTCCTCAAGAACATGAAGGTCGATGTGGACGGTGAAGCCAGCGTTAAGGACTTGAACGTTTATACCAGGGCCGGCATCTACACGCTGTCAGACCGTGATTCCGTGAATGAAGTCTTCAACAACAGCTCGGTTGCCCTGTCGTATGCAAGAAACTCTTCTTTTGAAGATTTCGTCTGGTTCCAGAAATTCATGTTGGAGCAGACTTATGAAGAAAAGGAAATAGCCTATGTTTTCATGAAGGCCGTTCAGAACAAGGATTTTGAAGTCTATTATCAGCCAAGGATAAAAATCGATACGAACCAGGTTTGCGGGGCTGAGGCTCTGGTCAGATGGAACAGGGAGGGTAAAGTCCTGTTGCCGGAAACGTTCCTGATTTCCCTTGAAAAAAGCGGGCTGATTTCCACACTGGATTTTTACGTCATGGAACAGGTGTGTCGGGACATCAACATTTGGAAGCAGAAGGGGCTTTCTGTCATTCCGATTTCCGAAAACTTTTCAAAGCCGAACATCCGCGACAACAATTTCGTCCATCGCATAATGGCGACCATATCCGAATATAAAATCGAAACGTCGCAGTTTCAGGTTGAAATCGCAGAATCGTTCTCCGAGGATTTGGATTATCTTGCACATGTTTTTGAGCAGCTCCACAATTCGGGCATTTCAACGCTGCTGGACGATTTTGGAAGCGGTGGATTTTCATGGAAGCTTTTGAAAGATTCCAATCTGGATGCCGTGAAACTGGACAAATCGATAATCGAAAACATAGAAGTCAACGGCGGTGCAAACGAAAATGAAATTCTGGCACGAAACATAATCCATGCGTGCTGTGATTTGAAGAAGATGGTCATCTGCGAGGGTGTGGAAAACGCCGCTCAACGGGATCTTCTGTTGAACATGAGATGCAATGAAGTACAGGGATTTTTATATGACGAACCTTTGCCGATAAATGAATTTGAAAAGGTTCTGGAGAAAAAAAGCTACAAGAGTGTCTGAGCGGTACGGCTGTTGATTTAGGAAAAGGAGGCTTGCTTGCAGTTTTCATTCAATTACGTGTATCTTGCAGTTTTCTTTGTGTGTGTCCTGGCACTGCTCCATATGGCGCTGCATAACTACAAGAACGTTGACATATATTATTGGACTCTGCTTTTGTTTTTGCCTGTAGCGTCAATCGGGTATTTTGCCAGAAACATGGCCCAGACTCAGGAAGCTGCAATAATCGCAAATGATTTGATATATTTGGACGGCACTTTCCTGCCAGCTGTATTTTTACTCAGCACCATGCATGTCTTCAAGGTTAAAATTCCCAGCATCCTGAAAGTTGTGCTGTATTTGGCTTCTCTCTTGCATCTGCTTTTGGTCTGGGGTGGAAGCTACAACGGACTTTATTATAAGTCGGTCAAGCTTTTCAAGGGGCCTTACGGTTCATATCTGATTACTGAAAACGGAACTCTGCATTTCCTGCATTTCATCTTCGTAGCTTTCGTTGCCCTGGGAATTGTTTCGATTTTGATTCATGCATGGCGGCATCCTGAAAAATGTCCGCGAAGGACCTTTTACATTTACCTTTTAATAACGATTGCTCTGATTGTAAGTTATATCGTCGAATTGATTTTCGACATCCATTATGAAATCCGCCCGATTGTCTATGCCGTCTGTTCGTGGCTGATTGCACTGGGGTATAACCAGAATTTTACGCACAACATTGATGACATCGTGTCAACAATCCGCGATACCGGTTCATTGAAGGGGTACGTTGCCTTTGATTTGCACAAAAAATATCTCGGTGCGAATCAAATGGCCGTATCGATTCTTCCGGATTTTAAGAATCAGCGCCTGGATAAGATGATAAGTGCGAAGTTTTTCCCCGAAATCAATTTCTTCTATAAAATGATTGAGAAATTCGAGGACGGTTCTTCCGATGCGGATTTTACGAAAGTCGGTGACAAGATTTACAAATATCAGATTTCATATTTTTATGAAAACAAAAAACTGGCGACCCGTGGATTCCTTTTCGAAATTTCCGATGACACTGAAAACCGTCATTATCTGGAATTCGTAAACAATTATAACGAAACCCTTTCGAAGGCAATCAAGTCTCAGACTGCAAATATCCGGGCCATACAGTCAAAGGTCGTTCTTGGACTTTCCGACATGATTGAAAGCCGCGACCAGAATACCGGAAGCCACGTAAAAAGAACCAGCGACATCATTCAGATTTTGGTTGAAGTCATGTCTGAAAACGGAATCGGTACATTAAATCGAATACTTGCCGATGATATAATAAGGGCTGCTCCAATGCACGATTTGGGCAAGATTTCCATTGATAATGCAATCCTCTGTAAACCCGGTAAACTTACCGATGAGGAATATGCCATCATGAAAACCCATCCGGTAAAAAGCGGCGAGATTGTTCTTGCAATTTTGAAAGGTGTTGAAGAATCTCATTTCGTGCAGGTTGCCTATAATGTCGCTCGCTATCATCATGAACGCTGGGATGGAAACGGATATCCGGAAGGTCTTGCAGGAACCGAAATTCCTCTGGAAGCAAGAGTCATGGCCGTTGCGGATGTTTATGATGCATTGGTTAGCAAAAGATGCTACAAGGAACCGATGAGTTTTAAGCAGGCATATACTGTTATGATGGCGAATATGGGAACTCAGTTTGATCCGATGATGGAACCTGTTTTCGTACTTGCATGTCCAAGGCTGGAAGCTTATTATAAGATGCTTGAATAGAATTTATTTTCGTTCAGCATGTGGCTTATTGTCCGTATCGGGGTATGTTGATTTTGGACGGGCTTTTGTTTTAAAATAGGGATGATGGCTTTGTTAAAAAAGAATTTGAATTTTTTTCAGTTGATATTGATTTTGATTTCAGAGTTAACTTTCATCCGTTGTACATCTGCTGATAAGCCCGTTCAGGAAAACATTGAAGTTCAAGCTCCCGTTGTGACAGAGACTCCTGTTCGCCCGATTGAAGACGAAAAGAAATCTGTTGAAAAAACAGTTGATTTTGGCGGCATGATTTCGCAGATGAGCCTTGAGCAGAAAATCGCCCAGATGATTATGCCCTCAATCTACAAGCGGCCCAATTCCTACGAGGCTGCGGTAACAAAGATAAAGCCCTACATAAGCGACGCAATCAAAAAATACAATTTCGGCGGAATCATTCTTTTTAAGGCGAACACAAACACAAGTGCACAGACTTTAACTCTGGTCCACGAACTGCAGTCTGCTGCGACCGATGAAAACTCCGGGAACAAAATTCCGCTTTTTATTGGAATCGACCAGGAGGGCGGAACCATAATCCGTCTGAACAATTCGTGCTGGATGCCCGGAAACATGCTTGTCGGAGCGAGCGGGGACCCTGGTTTGAGCGAACGTTACGCAAATCTTGTGGGAAGCGAAATTGCGGCGGTGGGTGCGAACGTAAACTTTGCTCCGGTTGCGGACGTGAACTGCAATCCTGAAAATCCCGTAATCGGTCTTAGGTCTTTTTCTAGCGACCCGAATCTTGTTGCAAAAATGGTGGGCGGTTCCATCAAGGGTTATTCAGACGAAAATATTGTTTCCGCGCTAAAACATTTTCCGGGGCATGGAGACACGTCGGTTGACAGCCATGCGGGACTTCCGAGAATCGACAAGAGTCTGGACCAGCTGAAAAAAATGGAGCTTGTTCCATTTGCGTCCGGAATCAAAAACGGTGCCGACATGATTATGACCGCGCACATACAGTTTCCAAACATCGAGACGCAGACCTACCGCTCAATTTCCACGGGCCAGCAGATTTATCTTCCGGCGACACTTTCAAAAAAAATCATTACGGACATTCTGCGCGGTGAACTTGGATTCGACGGAATCGTCATAACCGATGCGATGGACATGGGTGCGGTGACTCAGCATTTCAGAAAACTTGATGCCGCAAAACTTGCAATCAATGCGGGCGTGGACATTCTT
>CACYBG010000318.1 GCA_902772605.1 uncultured Spirochaetaceae bacterium | reverse complement strand
TTGTAGCAGGATATAAAAGATGTGCAGATTATTGCAAAAACAAGCTTGAAGAACTTGATGAATACAGTGATTATGTAAAACAAAAGGTAGATTCTTATGAAAAACTGGCAAGCGAAATCAAAGAAAAGATAATCTTTCCTCCCCAACCGTCCGAATCGCTTATGGATTTTACCCAGTTCACCGCAAAGCAGTTTAGAATCAAAATGTATAAATCAAAAAAAAATTAACAAACCACAAACAAAGCGGAGGTAATTTATGAGATGGTCACGTAGCAGACTGAGGTCAGCCAACAACTGCAGGACAAAAACCTTGAACGAAGCGACTCCTGTTGAATGCAGGCTTTTTGCCTATTATCTGTATGAAATAATAGAATATAAGCATAAGTTTTATTCTGACTATGAAAAGGAAGATGATTTTATCCTTTACTCGTATCTTCTTTTTGTAAAGCTTGCAAAAAAACTTGGCCAGGAAAAGGCAATAGAGTCCGCCCTTGAAAAAAAGGTTGAAAATTTTGAAAAGCACGGAAAGCTTCATGTTGACGAAGAAATAAACAGAGTGTTTCACGATTCGGATGTGCAGTATAAGTACAAGGAAGACCGTGAAGTTGAAAGTTTGTGTCCGAGCGGGTTTGACAAGGTTTTTCCGATTCATGTTAATATGTTGCGCTGTTTATTTGTTACCCAGTCAAATGAATTCCTTTTGAGCCTTATTGCAAATTATCTCATCAGAAAAAATCCGTCGGAGGATTCAAGCCTTCTTGGAAAGATTCCGGCAGCGTTAAAAAGAGCTATGGAAGATAACAGCGACATCAGTTTTGCATCTGAAGCGGTAAATCTTTCTTCTGAAGAATCCTCTTTTTTATTGCTGACTTATAGATTGTCAACAAATTATCTTTGCAAGAGCCTTATGGATACTTTTTCAGATGCATGCAAGGAAGAGATTCTGGCAAAAATACTTGACATTCCAAACCGTTCCATAAATCTTATGAAGCGAAAGGATTCAAAGCTTATGCTTTACGGATTTATCGATGGAGAGGGCTTGATTGACGATGATTTTATCGAATGCATGAATACCCGTTCCATGAAACCGTTTTTCTGTGATCTTCTTAAAAAGGATGATTCCGAAACTTGCTACGAACTTGAGACCTTTAATGTAGACGAGAATACGCGCAAGATTATGAGCCGTTTGCTTGGCGGAAAAGAAGGCCTTTCCATTCTTTTGTACGGAAAGCCGGGAAGCGGTAAAACAGAGTTTGCAAAATCACTTGCAAAAAAAAGCGGGCTTACTCCGTATATTTTCAAAAATGAGAGTGAACTTTTGAACGGAAAAAACAGCAGCGTTCTTCCCAGATTGAACTGTCTTCTTTCCATGTCATCGAACGATTGCGTTTACATAATTGATGAGGCGGATTCGATTTTGCGCACGTGCGATTACTCTTTTTTTGGAATGGTATCTCCATCTTCGAACAAAGGAACCGTAAATAAAATGCTTGAAGAAAACCGCAATAAAATCATCTGGATTGTAAATTTTACTTCACAGATGGATGAAAGCACTCTCAGGCGTTTTACATATTCTTACCGTTTTGAGTCCATGTCCCGCCAGCAGCTCAGGAGTATTACCGAATCAAAACTTAAGCCGCTCGAACTTCCACTTCCTGTCAACAATCAGATTCTTGATTTGATTGAGCATTACAAGGTTACAGGAGCTTCTGTTGATAACGTTGTAAAAACAATCAGGAATCTTGATGATTCATCGGACAATCTTGTTCAGAGCGTAAAATCGGTTTTAAAAGAAAATGCCCTGCTCTTGAACGGAAAAAGCCGTATGCGCGAAACTGTGTCTCAGAATTATGATTTAAGCGTATTGAATGCATCCATGGATCCCGAGCATATTGTGAAGATGGTAGAAAATGCCAGAGCCTATGCCAGGGAATCTTGTGGGGCAAAAGACAGCAGAAACGGAATCAGAATGCTCTTTTACGGAGTAAGCGGTACCGGAAAAAC
>CACYBG010000317.1 GCA_902772605.1 uncultured Spirochaetaceae bacterium | reverse complement strand
GAGCAACAAGGAAAGGCTCATAAACACGCTGCTGGTCGGAAACAACATCGTCAACGTAATCATTTCTTCGATAATCGCATATCTTGCACTGCAATGGTTCGGAAACGCCGGAATTGGAATTGCAACTTTTGCGGCGACCATGCTTCTTTTGATTTTCGGTGAAATCACCCCGAAGACGATTGCAACCCATCACCCGGAAGCGATTGCATTTTTTTTCAGCGGATTCATTCTGGTCGTTGAAAAAATCCTCACGCCCTTCGTTTTCATTTTCACGAAAATTTCACAGGGAATCCTGAGTCTGTTTAAAATCAACACGAAAGAAAAGACCATAAGCTTTACCGAAGAGGAAATCAAGACATTCATTGAAGTCAGCGGTGAACAGGGTGTCATCGATAAAAACAAAAAGAACATGATACGCAGGGTCTTTAAATTTTCCGACCTGGCGGCAAAGGACATCATGACTCCGCGCAAGAACATCCGGGCAATCCACGTGGATGCAAGCTACAAGGAAGTCATCGAATTTTCCGAGCGCAACCTGAACTCCAGATTTCCGGTTTACAGAAACAGCATTGACGACATAATCGGAATCCTTTACATGAAGGACCTGCTTTTCTACAACATGGACGACTCAGGTTTTTCAGTCAGGAACATCATGAGACCTCCGCTTTTCATTTTGGGAACGAAAAAAATGTCAGGGATTCAGCAGATGCTCGAAGAAAACCATCAGAGCATGGCGGTCGTGATTGACGAATATTCGGGAACAGACGGAATCCTTACCACGGAAGACATCGCAAGGGAAATTTTCGGTCCCATTGCCGATGAATACAAGCCTTATGCACGCAGGGTCGAAATCGTAATCAAAAACGAAAACGGAGGTAAAATCGACGGTCAATCCAGGCTTGTCGATTTGAACGAACATCTGGGCATAAAGCTTCAGTCGGAATATTGCGAAACCATGGGCGGATACATTGCAGAAAAACTCGGACGCATACCGGAAGAAGGCGACTGCATTACCGCGGAAGGATACAGCTTTGCAGTCCTGAAAATGGATGACAAGAGGGTTGCAAAAATCAGGATGGCCAAACTGTCATCAGAGGAAAATGAATGAACGAAACGATTTACATAATCTGCATACTGACGGCTCAGCTCATATTGATTTTTTGCGGCGCTTTTTTTGCGGCGACCGAAACGGCATTTACTTCAACGTCGAAAATTTCCGCACGACAGATGCTGAAATCAAACGAAAAGAATTCAAGGAAAATCTACAGGCTCAGGAACAATCTGGACACGCTGATTTCAACGGTCTTAATCGGTACGAATCTTGTCACTACCCTTCTTTCGTCCCTATCAACCGCCTTTTCAATGAAAATCTTCGGAAGCCAATATGTGACCTACGGAACCGCCATCACCAGCATAATGATAATCATTTTCAGTGAAATCATTCCAAAAACCTATGCGGCGGCAAAACCAAAGAAAGTCGCTCAGGAAAGTGCAACGGCAATACTGATAATCCAGAAAATATTTTTTCCGGTCGTGTGGATTTTCAAGCAGTTCTCGCGCTTTCTGGAATTCATCGAACGTTCGATTTTCAAGACCAGACAGCCGCTCATAACCGAAGACGAACTGAAAACCCTTGTCGCAGTCGGACAGCATGAGGGGACGTTGGAAAGCGAAGAAAAAAACATGCTCGACAGGATTTTCGAGTTTTCCGACCTTCAGACAAAGGACATAATGCGCCACCGTTCATTCATAAAATACGTACAGTCGGGCGCATCCTACGAGGAGACTTTGAAGGCGTTTGCCGAATCAGGATATTCAAGGCTTCCGGTAATCGAAGGTGAACCGGGTGCTTCCGAAAAGATAATCGGGATGCTGCATTACAAGTCCGTACTTTTTGCAATTCCGGAAATCAGGAAGAGTCAGGATTTCGTCCGAATCTGCATGAGCAACTGTCTTTTTGTACCGGAAAGCATGACGGCGGTAGATTTGCTCCGAACGTTCAAAAAAGAGAAGGAAAATTTTGCAATCGCACTGAACGAATACGGAGAGACGGACGGCATCGTAACAATGGACGACATACTCCGAGCGGTTTTCGGAAGAATCACCGATGAATACGGAGAAACGGACATTGCCCCGGAAAAGCGGATTACGGTAATCAACACGAATGAATTTCTGGTTCCCGGAGACATGAAGATTGATGACGTGAACGACGTACTGAACATGAATCTGGACAGCGAAATCTACAACACCCTTGGCGGATGGCTTTTGGAGCATTTCGGATACCTTCCGTCGATCGGAGAGGTCTATAAAAGCGAAGGAATCATCTTTACGGTGGAAGACCAGGCCTCTCGCAGGATAATATCGGTCAGAATCAGGATGGCATAGGCGAAAAACGGACAAAATCCGTCGTTTAGGGAAACACTGAATAATCCGAAAGCGGATTGTACAATGCTAACCTTGATATCAGCATTACCGGGGGAGGTTCCCAATACCCTTCATTTCTTCTATAATAGAGCCATGTTTCGTATCTATGTAGAAAGAAAAGCCGGCTTTACTATTGAAGCTGACCGTATTTATGCTGAAATCAGCAGTTTTTTGGGAATTGGCGGAGTGACCGGGGTCCGTTATCTGAACCGGTATGATGTGGAAAATGTTTCTGAAGATGTCGGTCGTGCGGCTACAACCAGAATTTTTTCCGAGCCTCAGAGCGACAATGT
>CACYBG010000316.1 GCA_902772605.1 uncultured Spirochaetaceae bacterium | reverse complement strand
TCAATCACTAGTACCTTATAAAGATACCACATTTCTGAGATAATATCCCCATTTCATGATTTCCCGTTCAGCCAATCTGACTAGACCGGAAATACTAAAAGGAGGTTATCTCATGTCAACAAGATCTATAATTCACCAGGCGACACTCAATGAATGGGCTTCTCGAATTAAAGAGCAGAAGTCTAGCGGGTTATCTATCTCAGAGTGGTGCCGTCAAAACAATCTTTCAAAAGACAAATACTTCTACTGGAAGCGCCAACTCAAAGACGAAGTTGTTGAACAGGTACTGCCCGACATTGTTCCTTTGACAGTTCCGGTCATTCCTTCTCAGTCATCACCGGTTCCCACCAACCCAACTGTTGGGAGGGAAAATTGTACAAGTTGTGCAACTTTTACTCCAACTCCCACCGCAAGGATCTTGATCAATGGCATCTCCATTGAAATAGACTCATCCGCTCCGGATTCTTTTATCCGTTCCCTCATCAAGGCGGTGCGTCATGCTTAAAGATGCCAATCCTAAATCATTCGCCGGAATTTATATCGTTTGTGGCTACACTGATCTTCGTTATGGTATTGATTCCCTTGCTGCTATCATCGAGCAAAAATACAGGATGGAACTTTTTGTTCCTAATACGCTTTTTCTTTTCTGTGGGCATTCAGCTTCCAAGATTAAAGGACTTCTCTGGGAAGGTGACGGCTATCTCATGTTATATAAGCGTGTTGAATGTGGCAGATTCTCCTGGCCAAGGAATTCTGATGAATTAACACAGCTTTCACCGGAACAATTCCGTTGGCTGATGATGGGTTTTTCTATCAATCCTGTCATCCACAACATCAATCCCACGCATTCTGCCTAACATTTCAAAAAAATCGTTTGTGCAAAACAGAGAAATTTTTTGTCCTTTTTTCTGGCTATATCTTCAGTGCTATGCACGGCTTCAGGTGTCTTTTACTTCCCGTAACAAAGTCACCAAAGCCCTGTATGGTACTGTTGTTTTTTTGTTTGCCCTCTGTTTTTCAACGCCTGTATCAAACTCTGGAAGTCCCTGAATTATGGGCATTTTGACGAATAATCCAACTCGTCCGATTCGCTTTATTTTCCTGTTTTTGCTATAATAAATGCAACTGCAAAGGAGTATTTCATGGTTCGATTATCCGACGAAAAACTGAATAGTCTTAATAAGGAAGCACTTATTATTATCGTTGCTTCTTTGCAGGATCAGCTTGAGTCAATTCAGTCCCAGCTCGATTCCGCTAACTCCATGCTCTCCGATAACAACCGTCAGATTGAAATGCTCACCGAACAAATCCGGATTATGAACCAGCAGCGTTTCGGACGAAAATCCGAGAGTGGTCTGAACGAGCCGGATGGACAACTCACACTTTTCGACATGTTTAATGAGGCTGAATTTCTTAGTAAACCCGATTCTCCCGAACCGGAAATCACAGAAGTGACCATCTCTTCCTATAAGCGTTCCAAAACACAAGGGAAACGCGATATCGATCTTGATGGTCTTCCTGCCCGAATAATCAATCATACGCTTTCGGAGGAAGAACTCGCTAAGAAGTTCCCGGAAGGCTATAAGGAACTTCCCGAAGAAATCTACAAACGTCTCCACGTCATCCCTGAAACCTTTATTGTTGATGAACATCATGTACATGTGTATGCATCAAAGAAGAACACGGGATCTATAATCAAAGCCCCAAGGTCGGTAGATCTTTTTAGGAACAGCATTGCTACGCCACCTCTCGTTGCTTCTGTCATTAACGGCAAGTATGTAAATGCGCTTCCGCTCGATCGCCAGTCAAAAACCTTTCGGTGCAACGGTATCAACCTGCCTTCAAATACTCTGGCCAACTGGGTCATCAACAGCTCCGACATGTATCTGTCACTGATATATGACCGGTTACATGAACTGATTTATTCCAACAAGGTTATCCACGCAGATGAAACACCGACAAAGGTAATGCGGATAGATGGCAAGAAAATCGTAAATGGTAAGAAAACATACATGTGGGTCTATAGAAACAATCCGTCGAGCAAATCCCCGCCCATTGTCCTATTTGACTGGCAGCCATCAAGGCGAGCCGATCATCCCCGGGATTTCCTAAAAGACTTCTCCGGAACCGTGGTTACCGATGGTTATCAGGTATACCACAAACTCGGTAAGGAACGGCCGGATTTAAATGTTGCCGGCTGCTGGATTCATGCAAGAAGACCTTTTGCTGATTTCATCAAATCCCTCAAAAGAAAATCAGATGCAAAAGGAACAATCGCCCAGGAAGCCTACGATTTGATAACCGAAATGATGCACACAGACAACGGTTACGATGATCTTTCTCCATCCGACCGTAAAAGACAGCGCCAGGAGCACCTCAAGGAGCAAGTTGACGCTTACTTTGAGTGGGTAAAACTCAAATACTCTCAGGTTACCCACAACAGCGTAATCGGAAAAGCACTGGCTTACAGCATCCATCAGGAACCATACCTCAGGAAATTCCTTGATGATGGAAATATTCCCATGGACAATAACTGCGCCGAGCAGGCAATTCGTCCGTTCACCATAGGCCGAAAGAACTTCGTCATCATTGAGTCCGACAGAGGAGCAAAAGCCAGCGCCGTTTTATACAGCCTTGCTGAAACAGCCAAGGCAAAC
>CACYBG010000315.1 GCA_902772605.1 uncultured Spirochaetaceae bacterium | reverse complement strand
GGACGTTCCCCTTGAAGTCAACATGATTGGATTCATAACACACAGGCATTACCCCAGCGACAGATTTTTTTCGCTTGCATCGGACATGGGAGCAGAATTCATAATCGGTTGCGACGCCCACAGTCCTGACGGAATACTGCAGCCGGAAGACGTTCCCGGATTCACGGATTTCCTTGTACGCAATAAAATCGAATACAATCAGAATTTACGCAGGAGGTTTTAAAACCGTTCCGCTCGAATCAATTGTCAGTAAAAAACACGATTTTTCCATTAATTTCTTAAATTTCTTTAAATTAAGTTTGACGATTTTAAAATTTTCATTATATTTATATTATGGGTTTCATCTAAAAAAACTGTGGAAACACTGAATAATCCGAATGCAGATTATCAGCTGTCCCTTAGATGTACGTATGGATTTATTCTAAGGAAACGCAGATTAATGCATCTTTCATCAATCTACGCTTCCCTTAATTCCGAGTGCTGGCGGGATTTTTAGAAATGTCCATAATCGCCTGAAAAAAAAAGAGAGGTAACGATTAGTGGAAAAAAACAAAAGGTACGACCTGTTGATCAATGACAAAAACGGAAACAAAATCTTCTATCTTGATAAAATCAAATTCGGAAAACACGAGGGCGTAATCAGATACAACATCGATCATTGCAATTTCATAATAAGTTGGGATGACGGTTCTACAAGGCAGTTGACCTCACATTTTGCAAAAACAATTGAGGTAATCGGCTCTGAATTTCCGGCTGACCAGTTGAATTAGGGAAACTCTTTCAGCATCAGAATCATCCAGGGCTTCAGATGTAAACGATGATGACTGGAACTTCTGATTAAAGCGGAAGACTTCATGCCCTGTGTTGCATAAACGTAAAGTCTGCGTCGGGGTATGAAATCTTCCGCACAAATCAATGAGTTTCGTTCAGTTTAATTTTACGGCGACTCCAAGCACATGATAATAAATCAATTCATCAAGAACATTTTTTCCGGCTGCCTTTAATGCACGCTCATAACATTTGAACTGACCGCCATATATTCCTGCAAAATGAACGTGCGACGAATCAATCACATCATCCTTGCTTCCAGGATAGGATTTGAAATCCACAAGCACGACACCGTCTTTTGTTTCCCAGACAAAATCAATGCTGCCGGTAAAAATCTGTCCGTCATAAAGCTGCTTGAATGGAAGTTCATGATACGAAGCGATTTTTTCACCGTATCGTTCCGCTAAAAACGATTCAAGATTTTTCCATGCATCAAGTATTTCATTCGGATTCGGAATCGATTTTTCCATGCCGTGATTTTTGATTATGGACTTTATCGCTTCCTCGTCGGGATTGTTTTCTATCGTGCACAGGACATTATGGATGCATGTTCCAACCCTGTCCATATCTTCATTTGCAGCCTTAAGCTTTATCCTTTTCATCGAATCAAAAACGATTTCCGCTTTCAACTGATTTTTCAAAGTGCATGAACTTGGCTGAACGTCCCGTTTCCTGAGTTCTTTTTTTTCGGCGTAAATGTCCAGGATTTTTTTCTCGGGACTCTTGAATTTCCAGCCTTCCATATCGGAAGGTTCCTGAATGAAAAAGTTTTTTCCGATTCCAAGGACATCGGCGTATTCCTGATCCGGGATTGAATCCACTGCGCCAACACCCATGGCCTTGAGACGTTCAAATCCAAAATCCTGCTGAGCGGTCAGAATCAGGCTTTCAACAGGACGCGTCATGGCAACGTACATCAGGCGTTTTTCTTCCTGGATTACCGTTCGACTTATCCTTTCATAATGGCTTCCGTTCAAAATCATTTCCATAACCGATTCAGGGACATTATTTTTTGTTCCGAAAATCCACGGGAGTACCGTAACCGTCATCGGAGGATACGGATTGTCTGCATTCGGTTCATTTTCATGGAAAACATGAACTCCATAAACGTTACGGCTGATCATTGTGTTCTCATCCAGAATTTCATCTTCCAGACTTAAGAGGATAACGTTTTTCCATTCCAAACCCTTTGCACCGTGATATGTAAAAAGCTGCACTCCATCGCTTATGCCCGGTGCACTTTTTTTCGAATTTTCCATGTAGTCGATAAAACCGTAAATGGTGCATGGCAAACTCATCTGTATGCAGTGATTTTCATATGCCTGCGAACATGCAATTGCCGCATGAAAATTATTTACGCTGTTGTCGCAATCAGGCCATTCCTTGACTGCATTATACAAATTCATCTCTATTATCAGGCTTTCGACAAGTGCACTGACATTCAGCAATTGATAGAAATTCCTTTTTTCCATGAGCTTTTTTATCATTGGAATTTCTTCAAGATATTCAGAATCGAATTTGTTTTCTGAAATGGATTCAAGCCGTCTGTCCAGGATTCTTGCAGTTCCATAATCGTTTTCCGTAAGATATGCAATGACGGCACGGGCCATGGTATCGCTAGGATTTACGACTAGACTCAGAAGCGCATCGAGCAG
>CACYBG010000314.1 GCA_902772605.1 uncultured Spirochaetaceae bacterium | reverse complement strand
TTTTTAACGTTAAAAAACTTGACTTGCTTTTTGCCGTCAACTGGGACCCGCTCATGTGTTGCATTTATCTATGGTTTTCATGCCGAAGCCCTGACATTTAAATCCCGATATGTTTTCCTTACATCATTTTTTTGATACAATGGAAAAAATTGCTTCTGGAGGCAAAATGAAAAAACACATTAAACTGATACTTGCACTTGGCTCCATCCTTTTACTTGCGACGGCTTTCATCAATGCTAGTCCGTTCAGCATCAAGCCATATTTCCTTGCAAACGAAAACAACGGTACGAAAACAGAATCAAGCGATTTGAACGAAAAGGCAAGGCTTGAAAAAATCGACAGGATGTTCTGGAAACTCAGCGGCAAGGATTCAAACGGAAAGCCCTCTACGGTTTATTTCCTTGGAACATTGCACGTTGGCGACGAAAGGCTTTTTCCACTGCCGAAACGGATTTTATCGGCATTCGACTCCGCTGACCGATATGCAGGCGAGATTTCATCAAAGGACATGCAGGAGCTTACGGCTAGGCTCATGTACATAATGATTGACAGCCGCAAAAAGACCAACGGGCGTAAAGTTTCAGACAGTCTCAGCGACGAAGAAAAGGAAACGGGAAAAGCGTTTTTGGGCTCGGCTTTCAACCAGATGGACAGCTTTGAACCATGGGTAATGACCATGACGCTGTCACAGGAAGTGTATTCATCCTCAGGACTGGAACCAGATAAAGGCATAGACCAGGTTCTGATGAACAAGCTTACGGAACAGGGTAAATCATGGGAAGGGCTCGATTCCATCAAGACTCAGATTGATGTACTGCGTTTCGGAAATTACGACCAGCAGCTTTTCATGCTCAAGGATGCGCTGCATGATTTAAGGGATCCGACAGAAGTAAACGAATACATCAATTCGCTGTACGAGGCATATCTTACAGGAAACACAGATTCAGTTTCACGGATTACAAACGAATCTTACACGACAGACGACGAAGAGATGAGCGATTTCATGGACGAATACAACGAAGCCATATTAATCAACCGAAACAAATCCTGGGTTTCAAAGATAGATGACTGGATTAAAAAAGGCGGAACGACTTTCGTATTTGCAGGATGCGCACATTTTTCAGGCGACCATTCCGTTTTCCGATACCTTAAGGATGCCGGCATAATCGAATGACCGAAAAAAAAAGGCCGGACCCGGTTGAAAAGCGTCCCAGAACAAAAATGCTGATGGAAACTTTTGCAAGGGTTCCGACCGATTCCGAATCAGTCGATGCACCCAAATTAAAAGTGCACCGATCTGACGAATGGACGTTAAAAATGTCCGCTTGAATGTGAGTGACCGCCACCGCCGCCACCCCCGCTTCTGGAAGTCTCTATCGTTCGCGTATACGTCGTAGAATATTTGTAAATGTCGTTCTTTTCTGAGAACAGGACGCCTTTTTCGCCCATGTATGAATCAGCTTCACTTGCAAACTGAACGTTCTTCATGCGTTTACGTTCAGCCGAAAGTCCGGCACCTGCAATTATAAGGGCAACAATCAATGCAATTCCGACAACTATAATAACATTCATCCTAATACCGTCATTCTGTCTTGTAATGAGTACCTGTTCATAATCGACTCCGTTGCTTCGATCCGTATCAAGAATGTCATAAACCTTGTCAATATAATGAACGATACCGCTGTACCAGTCATCCTTACCGAAATCGTATCGGAAGGCATCTTTCAACTCATCGCGTCTGCTGTCGCCGTCAAAAGCTCCACGTGCCAAGCCGTATGCATCCAAATCGAAACTTCGGTCGTCCATGGAAATCAGGAATAAAAGCGAACTGCGCTCACTTCCCAATCCCAGACCGTACATGTCAAAAATCTTTTCGGACGCTTTCTCGATGCTGTCTGCAACTTTCCTGTAATCGTATATCGTGATGATATAAATTCCGATTCCGAACTCGTCTGAAATTTCTTCCAGATATCCGTTCACTTCTTCCTGATAGCCGTCCAAAAGTCCGTAATTGTCAACCAGAAAGTCGCTTCGGAAAGATGATTCGGAACCGTCGGTTTCATAATCATCTTCATCGTAATAATCATCTTCATCGTAATAATCATCTTCATCGTAATAATCGTCTTCATCGTACTCGTCGTAATATTCATCATACGATTCATCCACCGGATCTGCGAAAACATGACCTATCGTAAACAGAGCCAAAATCGCAGCAAGCAGATATATTTTCTTTTTCATCTTCACTCCCGGATGCAGGATTAAATCCCGCCGTTTTTTAAAATTCAGT
>CACYBG010000313.1 GCA_902772605.1 uncultured Spirochaetaceae bacterium | reverse complement strand
GTTCCTCTTGGAGTGGTTGCAATAATCTATGAAAGCCGTCCTAACGTTACGGTCGATGCATTTTCCCTCGCATATAAAAGCGGAAACGCAATCCTTTTGAGGGGCTCATCCTCTGCACTTGAATCAAACCGTGCAATTACGGACGCAATTGTCGATGGACTTAAAAATGCAGGTGAAGACGGAGTGCCGGATGCAATCTATCTTTGTGAAAGCACAGACCATTCAGACGTAAACCAGATTCTTGAAGCAACGGGCAAAATCGATGTAGTGCTTCCACGCGGAGGTGCCAAGCTGATTAAGACCGTCGTTGACAATGCAAAGATTCCCGTAATCGAAACCGGCAGCGGAGTATGTCACCTTTACGTCGATTCAGATGCCGATTTGGATATGGCCGCAAAAATCGCACAGAATGCAAAGATGCAGAGACCCGGAGCATGCAACGCAATTGAAACCGTGCTGGTCAACAAAAAGGTCGCAAGCGATTTCCTTCCGAAAATGGCACAGGCTTTTGAAAACAAAGTCCTAATCAAGGCGGATGATTTTTCATACTCGCTCCTTGAAAAATCTGTTGACGGCGGAAAACTCGTCCACGCGGAAGACTCTGATTACGGATTTGAATTCCTTGATTTTACGCTCGCAGTCAAGACAGTCGAAACCATAGATGAAGCGATTGATTTCATCAACACGCACAACACGAAGCACAGTGAAACAATCGTTACGAACAACCGTGCAAATGCCCGTGCTTTCCAAAACCGTGTAGATGCGGCGTGCGTCTATGTCAATGCAAGTTCCAGATTTACGGACGGCGGAGAATTCGGATTCGGTGCAGAATTGGGAATCAGTACTCAGAAACTTCATGCAAGGGGTCCGATGGGAATCAAGGCCTTGACCACAACAAAATTTCTGATTGACGGGGACGGACAGACAAGATGACGATTCAGGAAACTCTTAGTGATGCAAAAAAAATAGTCGTAAAATTCGGAAGCAATTCCCTGGCAAAAAGCGACGGAACAATCAATGCGGATTTTTTAAACTCCGTTGCCGAAAGCTGTGCCGCACTTGCCGAGCTCGGAAAACAGATAATCATCGTATCGTCTGGAGCGCAGGTTGCAGGTCTTTCCGCAATCAGTGGATGGGCGCACAAAAAGGACATGCATTACAGACAGGCCCTCTGTGCAATCGGACAGGTCGAGCTGATGAACAGATGGCGAAGTGCATTTGCAAAAAAAGGTCTTCACGTAGCCCAACTGCTTTTCACGAAGGAAGATTTTGAAGACTATCATCACACGCTCAACATGAGGAACACGCTTTTCACTCTGGTTGATGAAGGCGTCATCCCCATAATCAATGAAAACGATTCGGTCTCTTTTGAAGAATACAGCATCGGAGACAACGACAACCTTTCTGCATTGACCGCAATACTTTGGAGTGCAGACGCATTGGTTCTTTTCAGCGACATCGACGGAGTTTACACGGACAATCCGAAGACAAATCCTGATGCAAAACTGGTTGAAGAAGTCACCGACATTCCGGAGCTTTTAAAATCAATAACGCTCGGAAAAACAAATTCGTTCGGAACCGGTGGAATCAAGACAAAAATTCAGGCTGCGGAAAAAGTCATTGCATCCGGCATCCCGATGATTCTGGCAAACAGCAGTACGAATCTTTCCGCACTGATGGACGGCTCTCACAAGGGAACGCTTTTCGTTGCAGATGAAAAAACCGCGTTCAGTCCGGCTCCATCAAACTGATTTTCAACGGTTGACAAATTTTTTTCGAACATAAACGTTAAACGGATTACCCCATGAAGCCCATGCCGATTGGGGATTTTTTTTGACGGCACAATTAAAAATAACCTGTTAAACTGCTGAAATTTTTAAGGTGCATGAATCGGAAATCTGCGGTAGAATAAAAAAATGAAGTCGATTTATCAAAATGATTGATTTCAAAACGGATTCGTTAGGATTCGCATGCTGATTGGACGAATGTCACGTAAGCGTCGTTTCCCATCGATTTTTATTTTGACTTTAGAAAACATATTTATGGAAGAAAAGAAATTTATTGCAGATTCATCAAACGTAAAACTTTTGGGACGGACTCTGGATGACAACGGAACCAGATGGCTCATACTTTCCGCCAGTGGAATCGAATTCAATGTTGAAGCGAAAAAACTTTCGTTTGATTTGGTCGGTGACGAATGTGCCCATCCTTCGAAAAAAGAAGACGGTTCTCCTGAAATGAATTGGTCCAGATATGAAATTTTCGTTGATGACAAATCCGTGCTGATTGGAAGCATGGATGCAGAATCAAAATCAGTGTGCGTTTTCGATGGAGATGAAATCAAAAAGGCGAAAATCAAGCTGCTGAAACTGACGGAAGGAACACAGTCGTACATGGGCATAAAAAACATCACGGCAGACTCCGATGCAAAGATTTCACCCGTGCCGCAGAAAAATTTAAAGATTGAATTCATTGGCGACAGCATTACCTGTGGATACGGAGTCGAAGGAAAAAACGGTGCAGAACCTTTTTCAACCCAGACCGAAAATGCAACGAAGGCATACGCTTACATGACGGCCCAAAATCTGAATGCCGATTATCTTTTGACAAGTTTCAGCGGATTCGGAATCGTTTCAGGATGGACGAACGACGGTCTTAAAAACACGATACAGCTTGTTCCGACTCATTATGAAAAATTCTGCTTCAACTGGAATTCAAAGATGTTCGAAGACAGAAAATGGAATTTCAATGATTTTCAGCCGAACCTGATTGTCATAAACCTTGGAACGAACGATGACAGCTACACCCTTGACGACGAAGAGCACCGAAATGAATACAGGACCGAATACAGACAGTTTTTGAAACTTGTCCGCGAAAAGAATCCGAACGCGCATTTCCTTTTGACGATGGGAATCATGCTTGGAGGAAACAGGCTTTTCAACAAGATTGAACAGGCGGCCCTGGACTATATCGCTGAAACAGGAGACGACAGCATTTCGCTCCTGCATTTTGAACCGCAGACTCCGGAAGAAGGATACGGCTGCGATTTTCATCCGTCGGAGGCGACTCAACTCAGGTGTTCAAAGGTTCTGACCGATTTCATCAAAAAGCTGATTTCAGACGGAAAAGTCACAACGGCATAAAACGATTTCTGCAAGGATAAGGGAGATTTGAAAAATGGATGAAAAGATTCTGATTGAAAAGGCTCTGTCAATGCTGGAGTATTCTTACGCACCGTATTCCAACTTCAAGGTCGGTGCCGCACTTTTGACGGAAGACGGAAAAATCTACACGGGATGCAACATTGAAAATGTGGCGTTCGGACCGAGCAACTGTGCCGAAAGGACTGCAATTTTCAAGGCCGTGAGTGAGGGCGAAAGGAAATTCTCGGCGATTGCAATCGTGGGTGGACCGAACGGAAAAACAGAATCATTCTGTGCACCATGCGGAGTCTGCCGACAGGTGATGGCTGAATTCTGCAAAAGGGATTTTAAAATCATCATGGCGAAAAACGTCGATGAATATAAAATCATGACGCTGGAAGAACTGCTTCCGGAAAGTTTCAATCCACAGGATGAAGTAGGCGCAAAACAGTAAAGTACATTTCTAAAACATTTCCATAAAAACAAAAACCGTCGTTTGCATCATTTCGAGCAGGCGACGGTTTTTTATTGTTAAATTACGTGCAAAAATTACTTTGATGTCATCGTGTAGACACCGTCCCAGAGTTTCGGCATTCCGTTCTGGACGAAGAACATACATCTCTGCATGAATACTTCTGACGACCTGTCTTCAGGATAACATTCAAGGGCCTGTTTAAAGAGCGCATATGCTTTCTTCAAATCTTCCGGGTCCTTTGGCTGCTCCGGGGTGTCCATGCCCTTAAGGTACAGTTCGATTCCACGGTTGAAAATCTCGGCAGCCTCAATCTGTGCAGACGGAAGTTCGGACCTGAGACCAAGGATGTTGTGAATCTGAACCGGCTGAACGACGTTGACGACCTGAACACAGTCGAAGCGGCGTGCAATCAGTTCGTCATTGTGCGGACGTGCATTGGCGGCTTTCCATGTGCTGTCCGAACACATAATCCATGAGTTGTATGCCTTGTTCGTTCCTTCAAGACGGGATGCAAGGTTTACGTTGTTTCCCATGACCGTGTAGTTCATCTTTCGGGTCGTTCCCATGTTTCCTACAACCATGTCACCGGAGTTGATTCCGACGCGCGAATTCAAGAGGAACGGCTTGCCTGTCTTCGGATTGATTGGAAGCTCGTTGAGATGTTCATTGTTGTATTGGGCTTCGGCCTGCAGCATCCTGATTCCGGCGACACATGCGTTCCATGCGTTGTCATCATCATCAATAGGAGCACCGAAGAAAGAAACGATTTCATCACCGACGTATTTGTCGATTGTTCCGTGTTCCTTCATGATTGCATCGCTCAATGCACCAAGGTAATCGTTGAGGTATGCAACCAGATGTTCAGCTCCGCTTGCCGAACCCTTCATGCCGACTTCTTCATCGCTCAAAGGTTTTTCATCAGGGAATTTTCCGGCCTTAACTTCCTCGTTATGCTCGATTGCATTTTTGATTGCAACGTTGTTGACCGTTTCAGTAAATCCGGAGAAGGTCTTAACGTCGGAGAAAAGCGCAGTGATGTTCTTGCTGTCACCACCGACAGTTGCAGATTCAGGATGCTTGACCAACTGAGAAACGATTTCCGGAGCAACATAGGCACCGAATTTTTCCTGGATGAATTTCTTTTCCTTGGATGTGCTTACAAGACTTATGACCGTAACGATGACGAAGGTTACAATCATTGAAATCACCGGGACGACACCGCAGAAATATTTTCTTGTGGCAAGGAAGACCGCAAGCAAAAGTCCTGCAATCAGGAATACCATCAGCACACCGACAATCATTTTTCTGATTGGAGTCTTGACCTTGAAACAGACCAGAACGTAAATGAGTCCTGAAACCAGAGCGATTATGATTCCGTAGAACCAAGGACTGTCATCGATGAAATCCTGATTCAGAATCTGGTTGGCCATGGATGCGTGAGAACCGACGTTTGCATAGTTTCCATCGTATGCCGTTACGCCGTAATCGGTCGTACTCGTTGCGTTCGTTCCGATTATACAGAGTGAACCCGTAAGACGGTCCTTAAGCTTTTCGCTCTGCTTCTGAATGTCCGCAAGAATTTCCGAGCTTGTACGGAAAAAGTCCAGGATGTCGCGCATCAAGTCAGCATCGCCATCAGCTTTTTCAAGAAGGAGCTTTTCATAATCTCCGTTCAGGAATCTTTCCGTCGTTTCATAGAAACTGTCGCGGTATGTCTTATAGTCCTCAAAAGTCAAATCGGTTTCTTCTTCGGATGAAAGAGCGTCGCGGATGTACTCAAGTGCAGAATAGATGTCGGCTGGAGTTTCCTCTTCCTCGTCCCAGATGTCGGGAGAGAAATAACCGTTTTCTGCCATCGTGCTTATGTTGGCGGCAAGATTCTTTTCGAGCATGTTCAATCTGTATATGCTCCATCCGGAAAGACGGGAACTGTATTCAAGATATGTTTTCGGAGGGAAGCGAATCAAAACGGAACCGTCTTCACAGCGCGGAATTACGATGTCCTTTTTTTCGGTCGGAGAAATCTGCGCACCCTTCAGCGTAATGGTCTGATTTGAAATTATGACCTGAGGATTTCCGAAATATTTCAGGATAGGCTGGAAAACAAGCTGGGCGAAATATTTTCCGTGATACTTTTTCAGAAGATAGAGTCTTCGGCGGTAACCGTCTTCATCCGGGTCGGCATTTACGAATCCTGCTTCACCGGCTGCATACATCAAAGACTCGAGTGCAGGCTTTATGGTATCAACGTCGGGTGTAAGCGTATCGCCCTTGGAGACGACGTTTTCAAGAGCAAGGTTGTTCATGAGGAAGTCATTGTCAACCGTGTTCATGTCGATGTCGGCATCCATCCAGAGCGTAAGATATGTATCCTTAAAAAAGCGGAGTGCTTTGCAGAGTTCTACGTCATAATCCTTGCTGGCATTCGAAATGGAAGTCTTGATGTTGTTCCTTGCAGTGGAACTGGCTTCTACATACACGCCGGCAAGTTCATTGGCTTCGTCTTCGGTTATGCCTTCAGTAGCCAGACCTCCCATCACCTCGTAGGCTGATTCATCCAGGTTGTCGAAGTCCGTATCGACATAGCGCGGCAAATCATTTTCCAGATAATCCTGGTCTACATGGAAAGGGCTTTTATCGACAAAACTCAAGTCGGAAATGAATGAGTGAGGCTCAAAGTACTTCATGGTGTTCAGCATGTCGGCATAAACATCACGGGTCAAAGGCCATGTTCCGATGTTGTCAATCAACGGGTCGTCTACCTCGACCAATACGACGTTCTTGTTTTCCGTTGCTGGCGGAAGGAACTTTATGAAAAGATCGTTGAGCTTATTGTCCAGCGATGTGAACGACAGAGGCGTACAGACGGCAACGACAATAATCGGAATTAAAATGTAATATATCTTTTTTATTTTTTTAGAGATTGATTTCATTCTGATTTCTTTTCAGGCGGATTTTTTAATCCAGTATGAATGGAACACAGGACCCATTTCCATTTTCCCGACTGATAAATCAGGATGCACACATGGATGGCCGTGTTTATGAAAGAGCCCCATTAAAACAGGCAAGGCTCTGAAATAAAATCCTGCCGTACATCAAAGGGATGACACCCAGAAACGTACGACAGGAGTTTTTCGCCAATCAAGATGAAGGCAGGCTAAAAAAGTTTCGGCCTTGAATTACTCATCCCAATCAACATCTTCTTTTGCTTCAGAAGCACGTGAGGAAGCTGTGCTGACTGATTTTCCAGTTCCGCTGTCTCCCTTTACGTTTCCTGCAACAGAGCCACCCTTCTTGAGTCCCTTTGCGCTGCTAACAGCAACCTTATCAAGGGCACCCTTTGTCATGGCCTTTACTGTGATCTCTTCTCCGTCCATTTCAAGAACCAGAGTTGAGTTGAGACCGACATCGATGAAAGTTGTTGCAGAAAGAACCTGTCCTACTTTGACAGCTTTCTTTACGCCAGCCTCTGCTTCATACTTTACGTTTCCCTTAACGGATTTTACCACGTAAGAGCCCTGTGCGAAAACTGCACACACTGAAACGATAGCTGTAAGCACCAAAGCAAACATCTTCTTTGCGTTCATAATAAACCTCCTAAGGTCTAAAAATAACCAGTTTGATTGCAACGGAACAAAATGAACCGTCCCTTTTTTTTGCAGCTGCGAAAACCGAAGTCCCGCAACCGACATCCTCCTATAACTGAATCCTGCTTCCGCAAAAAATCCAGCCACCCCTTCTATTAACAATTTTAACAGATTAATGCAATATTAAAAGCCTTAATTTTGCCTTTTTTTCTGTAAAATTATTGCCAACGCACTGAAAATCGCCGCAAAACCGATAAACCAAAGCGGATTTAACGGTTTTTTGCCGGTTTCCGACCCGTTTTCTTCGGTCTGGAAGTCCCTGGCTTCCACGATTCCGACTGAATCATTGCCAGAATCTACGCTTACGACGGCTACTTCCTGAGCGTCTTCTGCATCCTGTGCAATCGTCCACCTGTGGCTGCCTGTAACCAAAGGTTCTTCAATCTCCCTATCGGCATAACCGACAGAAAGTTCATTGGTTACAGATTTTTTAACAATTTCGTCTTTGACAGTCTCCACCTTGTTTCCAATGGCGAAGGTGTCAGGACCCTTAAATCTGGCTGCCGGCTCCGACTTTTCGTTCAGATCGTATGCAGAGAAGTATCTGATGATGTTTGGACTCCTTGTCACTGCACTGATGTCGGAAATTTCCGTATCGTCCGCAACAATTGAAGCAAGGTCGATTCCACGGCTTCTGGCAAACGCTGAGACACTGGCAGATTTTGGCGTTATGGTCGGAATCAAATCACCGAACCTTGTATGCACTACAATTGAAGTTATCGTTTCCGCTGCCGTCGTGCTCGTATCCGTATACTCTATGGTAATCGTGGTGTTCCAACC
>CACYBG010000312.1 GCA_902772605.1 uncultured Spirochaetaceae bacterium | reverse complement strand
GTCCACATAGACGTAGCCGCCTTTTCTGAGTTTTTCAAAATCCTGAATGCCGATCGGCAGAAAGCGTTCTTCCATGGGGATAGTATAAACTGTTTTGGGGAGATGGTCTATAGAATGAAACTGTATATTTAACGATTGAAATTACTGAAATATTATTCCTTCTATTTCGGATGCAATTTTGTCATTTGCAATTCTCATGCAGCATTCCTCAGGTTCTGTGTAACCCAAAAAATTTATATTTCCATACCATAGGATTTTTTCATCAATAGTCATAATCTTTTGACTTATATTATCTCTTGATTTTATATTTATACCGGTCTGTTCAATAAGAGAAATCAACGGCAAAGCTTTTTTTGATTTTGCTTCATCTATCGGATTTTTTATCAAAATCTGGATTTTGCAACCTTCATTAATTTTTTTATTCGCTGCAAGCAAAAATTTTTGGACCTCATATTTAGAAAGATACGGAGCCGTTATTACAATAGTTGATTTTGCATTAGCAATGTCATTTTCAAAATCAGATAGATAGTCTTCTTTTGAATACAGTCTTGAGGTTTTATTTTCTGGCAAGATTTCTGTATTCTCATTTTCTTTCGGTTTTACAGAATATCCAAGCTGCTTATATCCCTTCAGACGATTCTGATACATCCTGTCAAAAACGGGTAGTCTGAAATCCACGTAATCATAAATCACGACTTCTTCTTTTCCGAAAAAATTTCTGTGCAAGCGACCGCAGTATTGAGAAAGAGTTCCTTTCCAACTAAATGGCATTCCCAAAAAGAGGGTATCAATTCTGGGATAGTCAAATCCTTCCCCCGCATATTTTCCGGTTGCAAGAATTATTAGACTTTCGTTGGCGGGAATCTCATTCAGTTTTTCCAATTGTCCGCGTTTTTGTTTTGCCGTTCCTTTGCCTGTAATCAGAATTACATTTTTCGCGAAAGATTTTAAGTTCTCATAAAGCAGTTCCAGATGTTCAATCCGTTCAGACAGAATCAGAGGTGTTTTTCCTTTTTCGACTGCAGATTTTACGTCTTCTGCAATCAGCGTGTTTCGAGCATCGTTTTGTACAAGCATTTCATAAAGCTTGTTGATTTTCACAGGTGAAGAATCATTGTCTTCTGGCATATAATGGAAACTTGTAAACCGAGGTATAAAATAATGTTCGAAGTTCTGTGATTCATTCATCTGCCTAGATGTAGTTGAGTACAAAATTTTTCCGCATTGATAAAAAATAATCTTCTGATGGCCGTCTCGACGAATTGGAGTTGCCGTAAGTCCGTACACATATTTTGCCTTGAAACTTGAAACAAGATTTTCTGTTGTAAATGCAGAGACATGATGCGCTTCGTCAACAATCAACATTCCATATTTATGAGAACGAAGTTTTACTTCATCACTCTGAGTTTCAACAAGAGATTTAACTATTGCAACATCAATGATTCCTGTGGATTTATCTTTTCCTGATGCGATTGTTCCCGGGGAAATGCCGAGATTGTTCTTGATTGATTTTTTCCATTGTTCAAGGAGTGCATGGGATTGTACAAGAATCAATGTATTGATTTTTCGTTCCGCAATTAATGCAGATGCAACGATTGTTTTTCCAAAGCCGGTTCCTGCAGATAAAATCCCAATGTCCGATTTCATCATTTTTCCAAGTGCATCTTTTTGTTCTTCGTAAAGTTCAATTTTGCACTGTACATCAATTGAAATTCCTGTTTCACGATTATCTGTAATCTTATAGGCTGCACCTGCGTTTGAAATTATGCTCAACAAATAATCAAGATTCCCCCGCGGTAAAAGGAGATGGTTTTCATTTTCTTTTGAGCAGTCAATAAAATGCGGAATGTTATATAAAGGAAGATGCATGCGGAGATTTTTATAATATTCAGGATTCGTAAAAACCGCACTACGGCGCAGAATTCCCAACGCCTGTTCTGAAATTCCTGACTTTGAAATCTCCACGCAGTTTGAAACTATAATTTGCACTATAGACGGAAAATCTGATTTTTGAAAACTTTCATCATGCTGTTTTTGTTTGTCGGCAGACAGATTGAAATGTTCCGTTTTTTTGCTCATATCTTCATCGTCATTTTCTACAAAATCTAAGATTTGTTCGTTTATTTTCCGAAGCGTAATGTTTATGATTTGTTCGTCAAGTTTTTGGATAGAGTTTAAAACCTGCCACTGGTCTTGAAACGGAATGAAATTTTCGTCTACGAAAACTGAATGTCCTTCCCGCACAGCTTTTCCTTGTAATGGCAATGCAATCAGATTTCCGAATCCACCTTTTGGGATTTCATCCTGATTTGGAAACATTCTGTCAAAAGTTTCAAATGAAATTGAATGGCGTTTTTGCATTGAAAGTTTTAATATCGTAGT
>CACYBG010000311.1 GCA_902772605.1 uncultured Spirochaetaceae bacterium | reverse complement strand
CGTCCCGGGAAAGCAGGTGGCCGCCGGCTTTTTTTTTGCCCCGGGTCCTTCCGGTCGCGAGTCCATCCCTCGGGATGGCTTTTTTTTGCACTCCGTCCCGGATTTGTGAGCCTGTTGTATTGGATATGTTAGAGATTAATCTACTTGCCTTTGATGTCTGAGACAGGGAAAATCAGTATATACTTAATCAAAAAAAACTTCGAATCTCCGATTGAAATGGATGTTTCGGTAAAAAAAATCGGCATTCAAGTCGGTATCCGAAGGTGCATAAGTCGATATTAAAGAGGTGGAAGGTTCATCTTTCGCTTGGCAAAAAGGTTTTTAATCCTGTTTATGAGGGAATTGTTTGAATACATCTTCTTAAAATCCTTTACGGCTGCATCAATTGTGAAATCGTTTCCGAATTTCTGTTTGAGTTCATCCCAGTATTTTATCATGTAGATGTACATGTCGGACAGGGTTCTGCGTTTGAATATCCGTTTTGCATGATTTGCTTCCAAGGCCTGGATGACTGGAAGGTATACGTTGTTGAACCAAGATACCAAGGCATCTTCAAATGGAATCTCCTCGGATTTATTCATGTTTATGTAATATCGGTGGGTAAGTATGTGGTTGTAAATTACATCATACTGACCGGGCGTGGTAAAGTCTAAGCTCCAGTAATCGGTGATGTCTCCAAAACTTGTCTCGGAATAGAAAACTCGTTTTTCGTAGTTAAGGACCTGCTTGAGTATGTTTTTTCTGGATGTACTGGGTTTGAGCTTTATTTCGCTTTGGAGGCTTACAACTTCCGCATCTATGTATTCCTGTCCCTTCATCTTGGCGACAGAAACGCGATGGTTGCCGTCTCGCACGAAGAACAGTCCTCCGGCTTCATACAGGCTGATCGGGGGTAGGGTGATGGATTGAAGGACTGCCGAATCGACACGTTCCCAGCGAGCCTTCAGAAAGTTGCTTTTAGGGAAGAAATGGTTGTCGAAATCCTTGTATCGGCCTTCGCTTCCGACAATCAGATTTATCGGAACTATCTGCATTCCCTTGTAAACTTCATTTTTTGGGCGCAGCATCTTTTTTATGTCTGTGAATGAAATCAGCGTGGCTTCTTCTGGATTCAGAAGATGCTGTATTTCGTTGAAAAGAGCTCTGTTTCGTGCTTTGTTAAAGTCTTCATCTGTCTGAGAGGATATCAATGAGCGAGCCACTTGCTTCTCCTTTTTTTCCCGTGAACTTAGGTTGGTATTCGACAACCAGGTGACTGTAGCAGTTTATTACCATAGTCTCCTTGCTTTTTGTTGTCCTTACGGCCTGCAAATCATAAAGATGGATGTGTCCATGAATCAGCATGGCCGGCTTGAATTTATCGATGAACCAGTTGAAACATTCGAACCCCTTGTGGCAGGGATCCTCACGGTCGTGGATATGTCGAGGGGAGGCGTGCGTTAGGAATATGTCGCAACACCTTCCGTAACGGATTCGGTTCCATATCATTTTTGGAGCAAGCCTTAAAAGCTGCCAAAACATCTGTTTTTCTGTGTACTGGTCCTCGCCCTTATTGTAGCGGATTGATCCGGAAACTCCGGCAATCAGAAGGGGTGTTTTCTTTCCGTCGGGCAGCGTAAATGAAAGTTTTTTGCATGCAATCGACTTGTTGCTGATGTAGTCTCCTCCATGCCCCTTGTCCATGACCTGCATTGCATTCATCCTGTTGTGGACCGGACGTTTTGCCTTGCGGTTGTAGAGGTAAAAATCCTTTAGGTCATGGTTTCCGAATATGAAGAACATCGGCTTGCTGAGTGCCGTGACGATAAAATCCTGATACTCCATGGACAGGTCGCCCGCACACAGTATTGCATCTATGTCGCTGTAGCGTTCCTTTACCGATGTAGAATAAACCAACGGATCAACTATGTCCGACACGCAGAGAAATTTCATTTTAGAGGACTGCCTTTGAAAGAATCGTTTCCAGGTGTTCCCTGTCTATCAATATGACCGGTCTTGATTCGGCATACTGAAGGGCAAGGTTCGTAAATCCCGAACTGGAGAATACGATTCCCTTGTAATATGAATGTTCCTTAAGCTCTTCTGCAAGGCGCCTGATTGCTGAATCCTT
>CACYBG010000310.1 GCA_902772605.1 uncultured Spirochaetaceae bacterium | reverse complement strand
TTCATCGGAGGAGTTGCAGGCGAAAGATTCTGCGTCCGTAATTCAGGTGCCGTTGCAGTCGTTGAAGGATGCGGCGACCATGGTCTTGAATACATGACCGGCGGAACAGCCGTTATACTTGGACGTACCGGAAGAAATTTTGCAGCGGGAATGAGCGGTGGAGTTGCATACGTGCTCGATGAAAATCATGACCTGTACAAGCGTCTGAATCACGAACTGGTCAGGATGTATGACCTTGATGATGAAGAGACATGCCTCACTGACAGAAAATCCGTTTTGAGCGGATTGACCGACACCGAAAATCTTCGCGCACTGATTGAACAGCATGTTGCGGAAACTGGAAGCGAAAAAGGACGACGGATTCTTGACGATTGGGAACACAGCAAGACCCTGTTCAAGAAAATCATTCCGAACGATTACATGCGCATAACGAATGAAATTGCAAGACTTGAAGGTGACGGAATCGATCATGAAACGGCTGTGATGGATGCATTCAAAAAGGTAACCGCTTAAAAATTAAACCCATAAAAAATATGACCGATGGTTGACGTTCAATGTCGATCATCGGTTTTTTTTCTGAATTGAATCGTCTGAAAAAAAGAGAAAAATTTTTCAAATGGTGCTATAATTTTCCCGATGGAATATAATCATATTTTTTCGAAATACAGACCGAAGACCGAATGTTTTCCGGATTTTGGATTTATAGCGGATGATTCTTCTGAGGGAATCTATTCATGCAAAAAGAATCTGAACGTCGAAGGATTTTTTGCACAACTAAAAATCGACGTAAAAAGAAATGTTCTTGAAGCCCATGTGTTTGACGGAAATTCATCCGAACGCTATGCACTGTTTGACGTTGCGAGTGCACAGGGAAATTTTGTTGGCATAATCCGCGAACAGGTCCAGATGATAATCGATGATTTTTGTGCGAAATGCTGTTCATCAAAAAATCTGCTTTCCGATTATCTGGACTTCATTTTCCGTAGATTTTCAGTTGAAGCAGAGTTTCCATGGGAAGATGAAAGTTCAAAATCAAACGGAAAATCCAACGATGGCGATTTGAAAAACGATTATGCAGTCTTCAGGTGTCCGAACGGAAAATGGTTTGCACTCGTAATGAAAATAACTTACAGGCAGCTTCTGTCAACTTTGCCGGACGATTCGCGCTTGAATATGGGATGTAAAAATTCCGAAGAAAAAATTTGGACAGTAAATTTAAAATCCGATCCGGACATCATTCCCGAAATCATCGACGGAAAATCGATTTTTCCAGCCTATCACATGAATAAAAAACATTGGATTACTCTGGTCCTTACCGCTGCCGGTGATTTGAAAAAAATATGCGCCCTTACCGAACGGAGCTTTGAACTTGTAAACGCTCAAAAAAAATCAATCAGAAAATGTACGTCCTGACACGAACCGACATCAAATTCCTGACACTTCCATTTTTTTCAGACCTTCAATATAATGGACCTAAGGTTACGACGCATGGTGAAAATAGATTTTAACGTTCCGGTGCATTATCATCTTCCCGGACTTTTTGAATTCCATGAAATGTACCGGCTGTTTCTTCCGCTTTTTTACGGTCACAGGGAATGGTTTTATCCGTGGTGCGACATCGCTTCGATTTACGGTGCACCGGCAGACTGTCTTTGGGGCGGCGGAAGGGTCGGATTTGGAGAAGCAGAACCGATGGACGCATTTAATTTAATGGAAGAATACGGTATTTCTCCAAGACTTACGTTCAGCAATTCGCTTTTAACCCGGACCCATCTTTCCGATGAAAAATGCAATTCGCTGTGCAGACTTTTTTCAAGGCTTTCCGTTCCTGCCGGTGTAATCGTTCATTCGGACATCCTGTGTGAGTATCTTTCGAAGGAATATCCCGACCTCTATTTGGTTTCATCGACGACAAAAGTCCTGACCGATTTCGACGATTTCATTTCGGAATTGGACCGTCCCGAATTTAAATTCGTTGTTCCCGATTTTCGATTGAACAGGCGCTTTGAAAAACTTGAGGCGCTTTCAGACATTCAGAAGGACAAGGTTGAATTTCTCTGTAACGAATGTTGCAGCATAAAATGTCGTGAGCGAAGAATCTGTTATGAAAACGTCAGCCGTAAAAATCTTGGTGAGGATGTTCCCGATCACAAATGCAAGTCGCCCGATGCTGCCGGTGGATACAGGTTTTCACTTGCAATGAAAAATCCTTCGTTCATCGGAATTGATGACATAATGCAAAAATACGTTCCGATGGGCTTTTCAAATTTTAAGATTGAGGGTCGCGGATTGGGAAGTGCAGTCGTACTGGAGTTTCTTCTATATTATTTGACGAAACCGGAACATCAGCTTGAAGTGCGCGAATCGGTTTACCTTGATTCCATGCTCGACCTGTTTTAAGACATCCGCTTGAATTAATCCATATCCTGCATCTGATTTAAACGATATAATTCTGCGCCTGCCTGTCGAACATCTCCCTGTAACGACCGTTTAATGCCATGAGTTCGTCGTGTGTTCCCTGTTCCTTTATGCATCCTTTTTCAAAGAGATATATCCTGTCGGCCATCCTTGTCGTCGAAAGCCTGTGCGAAATGAAAATTATGGTATCGTTTTTTGCATTTTCAATCAGGTTTCTGTTGAGCTTATATTCCGAAACCGGATCGAGTGCAGACGAAGGTTCATCCAAAATGAAAACAGTCCTTTCATCATCGTTTGCAAAAATCCTGGATATGGCTATCTTCTGATTTTCACCTCCGGAAAGATTCGTTCCATCCTCAAAAAATTCCTTGGTGAGTTGGGTGTTGATTCCGTTCGGCAGCCTGTCGAGTTTCTTTTTAAAATCAGCTTTTTCAAGTGCATCGATTATTCTCTTTTCATCACCGTCTTCCATTTTCCGCATGAGTACGTTTTCTGCAATGGTTCCTGCATAAATGTTGTAGTCCTGAAATACTGCACTTATCTTTTTTCGGTATTCCTTCGTTGCATATTCCCTGATGTCGTGCTCTCCGTATCGTATGCTTCCCGATGTAATGTCGTAAAGCCTCATCAAAAGTTTTACGAATGTCGTTTTTCCGGCACCGTTTTCTCCGACTATTGCAATTTTTTCACCGGGTTTTATCGTAAGGGAAATTCCGCTTAAAGTGTTTTTTTCTGTTCCGGGATATCTGAAGCTTACGTTTTCAAGCGTCAATTCGCATGGTTCATTCTGCGGGGTCAATCCTTCTGCACCTTCAATTTTCGGCCTGTAATCAAGAAGCTTCCTGAATTTTTCTGCATACTGTCCAATCTGCTGGAAATCCACGAGACAGAAATTTATTTCATTGAGGTTGCTCCTTATGTAGTTCGACGCATTGTTTGCCGATGCAACTTCGCCGAGCGCTATCGAACGCAGGACCAGAGCCAGATATCCCAGGTATGCAGGGACGGCGAAAAACGAACAGACGGTGAAGATAGAAATCCAGTTCAAAAGCGAAAGCCATGTCAGTGCCGGTGCATATTTTCTTCCTGCATCTGCCGATTCGTCCAAAGCTTCATCAAACTGTTCCCTGAGCGGAACCTTTACGTCCGTGAGCTTGCATTCCTTTGCAAATTCCGGCTGATAGAAAACTCTTTTGGAATAATCGGCTTTTCGTAATGCCTTTTTGTTTGCAATGTCCCATTCGTACTGAAGCTTTTCGATTTTAAATCTGGTCAGAAGGTTTACGGTAAATCCGATTATCGGAAAGACTGCCAGAACGGGATTGATTGTAAAAATCATAACCGATGCAATTATCAGTGCCGTAAATCCGCCCAAGGTTTTACTCAGTATCATGACCGTGGATTCTATTGCACTGTCCGCATTGTTTGCAACGATTACATAGGTGTCGTAATATTCGGGATTATCGTAATAGATTAAATCCATCTTGCTGTTGTTCCTGATCAGGTCCCTCTGTATTGTTCCGCTAAGCTTGATGAGTTTTGCCTTTGACCATTCGTCAATCAGCTGATTTATCCATTCCAGGCATACGACCAGAACCAGTGAAACCAAAAGTATTGCAATTATTTCAGAAAATGCAGTTTTACCCGTAAGAGAGTTGATTATCATTTTCAGGATGAAAGTATCATTTACTGCTTTGCCTGCCTTTGAAAGTATGAACAGAAGCATGATTTTTACGATTAACGGCCTGTCATATTTTGCCGCGTATTTAATCATGAAGAAAGTGTTTTTTATTATTCTGCCGATAGAAATCTTTTCCTTATTTTTCATAATATGCCGCAGCTCCTTTCAGCATTTCCTCTGGTATGCTTTCCTGATAGTTTTCCGCCTGAAGCATGAACATCTCGTGATATGATCCGTCGCTCTTCATCAGTTCGTCGTGTGTTCCGTTTTCCATTACGCATCCGTCTTTCATCAGAAATATCTGGTCTGCCATCCTTGCCGATGAAAGCCTGTGAGAGATGAACATGACTCCCTTTCCCTCCGAAAGCTTCATCATGTTGCGGTACATGTTGTATTCTGCCAACGGGTCAAGAGCCGATGACGGTTCGTCGAGTATCACCATGTCAGGGCTTGATGCAAAAACCCTTGCAATGGCGATTTTCTGTGCCTGACCTCCAGATGGGACGAATCCTTCTTCATCGAATTCCCTGCTGATTACGGTATCGAGACCTTTCGAAAGTCCACGGTGATTTATGTCGAACTGTGCATCCGTCAATGCAGTACGAACCTTGTCGTAATCCTTTTCGTCTTTCGGTCGCCTCATCAAAACGTTTTCTGCAAGGGTCATTGCAAAAACCTGAAGGTCCTGGAATACGGTTCCGAATTTTTTCCGATATGCATCCAAGTCGATTTCATTTATGTCGATTCCGTTTACAAGTATTTTTCCTTCAGTTACCGGATAAAGTCCCATGATTAATTTTATGAGCGTTGTCTTTCCGGCGCCATTGTAACCCACGATTGCAATCTTTTCGTTTTTATTCCATTTCAGATTCAGATTTTTTATCGTAGGATTTTTTGCGCCCGGATATGTAAATGAAACGTCGCAGAGTTCTATCGATTCTATTTCATTTAACGTCCGTTTGCTTTCCTTTTTTTTTCTGTCCTGTTCCAGAAAGTCTGCAAGGTTTTTGAAGAGCTTGGATTCATTGAATATGAATATCCTGTTTTCGACGGCAGATTTAAGCTGATTGGTTGAAAAAGCCATTGCCGTAATCATTGCAACGTAACTGGATACATCCGATGCACCGGAAAATTTTACTTTGAATACGACATAAAAATATGCAAATATTCCGGCCAGAATCGAATAGCTTCCTTTCATCAGGAAAGAGTAGAATGCAGTTTTCATCCTGTACTTGAGCGATATGCGTTCCATTTCGCTTACGGCATTTTCCTGACGTTCAAGCATCAATGAGTTGATGTCGAAAAGCCTTACTTCTCCGGCGTATTTTTTTTCATAGTAAACCCTTTTTACATAATCGGCGCATCTTTTGTCTCTTGTAATGTTCTGTTCCCTTTCGAAATTCGCCCTTGCATTTTTCCTTCCGAAATAAAGGCTCACTGCCATAGGGACAATCAGAAAGAAAATGAAAGCCGGATCGACCGTGACGATTATGACGAGCGACATTACCGTGGAAAGGACGTTTCCAAGATAGACGCCTGTTTTTATTGCGATGTTCATTGCACTGTCAACGCATCTGTCCAATGCCCTTGAATATCTGTCGTAGAAATCCGGAGACTCAAAATCCTTCAGTTCCAGATCGTCGGACAAATCCATAACGCGATGAAAAATGTACCTGTAGACTTTTGGCGTCTTTATCTTTCTGTATGTCTCATACCATCCGCATATGAAATGGATTACGATGTGCAGTGAACATGCCGTCAGAAGAAAAATGAGAAGCCGCTTGAAAGGTATGTTCCGTTCTATGCAATTGAAGATGTATTTGGTAAGATATACGAAAAAGAAAACATAGAATATCTGCTCAATGCAGTTTTTGAACAGGGTGAAAATAAGAAGGATTTTATCTGCTTTCCATATCTGTCGTAATGCGTACAATTGATTTTTCATCTGACAGTCTCCCGATTGGTGTATAAAATTATCGGCTGAAAATATGTATTTCAATATGGGCATTTGAGATACGGATTTTATGATGTATGTTTTTGTATTGACATCAAAATGCGGCATTGTAGACTGTGGCATTATGTGTTAACATCAATACGAAGGAGGAATCATGACTTGCGAACTTTTGGAAAACATCGGGCGGCTTCATACGACAACGATGGGAATTGAAAGAATCAGACGGAACCTTAATCTTGATGATGTGGATGTAGTTCAGTGGTGCCGTAAAAAAATCGAGGCTTCGGATGCAGACATTACGCGCAACGGAAAAAACTGGTATGTGAAAAAAGACGGATGCGTGATAACCGTCAATGCACACAGCTATACGATTATTACTGCACACAGGATTTGAACGGACGGTTCAGTTTCCTTCGATTTAAAAAGCAACGGTCCGTTTCTTTTTTTTTCTGATTTGATGGTTGTATTATTCAATCAGGAGGCATGATGCATTTTATAAACGCAAAGACGATTTTAACTCCACGAAGCATGAACATTTATCGCGGCTGTCTGCACGGATGCATTTACTGCGATTCAAGGAGCCTGTGCTATCAGTTTAAACATCAGTTTGAAGATGTCGAGGTGAAGCAGAATGCACCTGAACTTTTGGAGGATGCGCTTAGAAAAAAAAGAAAGCGATGCATGATTGGAACGGGATCGATGGGAGACCCTTACATTCCCCCGGAAAAAGAACTTCGGATTATGAGGCGTTGTCTTGAAATAATTGAACGGGAAAATTTCGGAGCGACGCTCATAACGAAATCCGATCTGGTTTTAAGGGATTTGGATTTGCTCGCAGAGATAAATCGGAAAACAAAGGCCGTTCTGCAGATGACGCTGACGACTTACGATGACAGGCTTTGCAAATTGATTGAGCCCGGCGTGTGTCCGACGAGCAAAAGATTCGAAACGCTCTGCAAATTTCGCGATGAAGGAATTCCGACCGTAGTATGGTTAAGCCCGCTTCTTCCGTTCATAAACGATACGGTTGAAAATCTGGACGGCATTCTTGACATGTGCATTCGGGCGAAGGTGAAGGGGATTGTCTTTTTCGGAATCGGTTTGACATTGCGCGATGGAAACCGGGAATATTTTTACAGGGCATTGGACAGAAATTTTCCGGGACTCAAGGAAAAGTATGTCAGGAATTTCGGGCAGAAATATGAAGCGGAAAGTCCAAACAGCAGTTTTTTGATTGAACGGCTTAAACGCGTCTGCATGGAAAATGAAATGATGCTCGGTGCCGATTCAATATTCAAATGGATTGAAGAATTCCCCGATGCAGATCCTCTTCAGCCTGAACTGTTTTAATTTTTTTGTCCAAATTCATCTACAGTGTAACCATTACGAAAGCATAGGTTTATTCCGGACCCGTCTTTATATATCTTAGAAAATTTGCATTCAACTCTTATATGCTTACCTTTGGCATCTTGTGCAAAACCAAGACTATTTGATTTCATATTGCATGAAACAAAATTACCGGATAGTTGCTTGGGATTAAATGTATTGCAATCAAATATCATATAATATTTGTCGCCAGGATTTTCTTTTGCCTGCGTAGCAAATCCGATATCACCCTCAATATAGACGGTTGCATTTTTGTAATTGCGGACAAAATTTTCAGAGTCTGAAAAATAATCGCTTAGAATTTCATCGGCCGTCTTATATATGCATTCTTTTTTGCAACCGACAAGAGAAAACAGCACCCCGGTGAAAACTATTAAACTAAAATGAATAAACGGTCTCATAGAAATACTCCCAATTATTTGCGTTATTCGAGCGGAGGGTTTAATACCCCGCCCCTCATCTTGAAACTGCGTTGCTAATAGGGGCGAAACAAGGGGTATTAAATCCGAC
>CACYBG010000309.1 GCA_902772605.1 uncultured Spirochaetaceae bacterium | reverse complement strand
TCCTTTTCGGCTCCGTAGTTTTCGTATGTCTTGGGGTAAACGATTGTTCCCGCCTTCTTTGAATCCAGTATCATTTCGCCGCAGTAGGTGCTTTCCTCCATCGTGTCGTCCTGCTGGAAAAAAGATACCTTATATTTTCCTGCGTGCGGCAGAGAAATCAGAATCCTGGTCTTTCCGTCGTCCGTAAGCTGCGTAAAGGTCAGGTCCGAGATGATTTCGTTGCTTTCAATGTCACGTATGGTGCATGAAAGTTCCTGTTTTTCATTTTCAACATATTCGATTGCAAAGTTTCCGTTGCACTGGTTGACCAGTTTCAAATCGGTCTGCAGGTCTTTAACCGCATAGAAAAAATTCGGCCAAAGCGACGGATATTTCAAAAACTGTGAAAACGATACCTTCTTTGGAAGAAGCTGGTCTTCCGCAGAGTCGGCGTAGTGGGAATAGATGAATTGCTCGGGATTCGGGAAAAGCCAGTGCGTCGTGTATTCATGGATTGACTTCGTTCCTTTCATGTAGCCTTCATCCCAGGTGCTGTCAACGATATAGTCCTTTCCATCGATGGTGACTATGTTCCATGCATGGTTTGAACTGAATGTCTTCCTTTCATTGTTGATGTCTGCACTGACCCCGCGCGAATATCCGTGTACGACGCGACATGTAATGTTAAGCTCGTCGCAGAGCCTCTTGAATGCGCTGGAAAATCCTTCGCATACGGCGTATCCGCTTTTAAATACGTCTTCAGACTCCTGTGAAGGAGTGTCTCCGCTCCAATATGAGTCGTCATCGTATCTGATGGTCAGGCATATTATGTCGTGAATCATCTTGACGCGTTCGAAATCGTCGGATGCAGCTTCGTCTATCGTTTCCGCAACCTTTGATATGTAGCGGTCTACGTCTGTTTTTCTGAGCGAATCGGTCTTGCTGTTCTTGAGGGCGACCATCGTTTCGTCCTCTTTATTTGCCTTAAGTTCATCGATACGGGAAGTTTCCGGAGTCTGCTTGAATTTCTGCATCAGTTTCTGTTTCTGCTCCGACGTTTTATCCTTCGACGTTTTATCTTTCGTTGAATTTATGCTGATGCTGGGTTTTGCAAAAATCGGACATGCGAAAGTCAAAAGGAGCGCAAGTGATGCGGCGGCCTTCAATGGACGGTTCTTCTTCATGTTTCCCTCCTGAAAAATGCAAGCGTATGGCTTATCGTGAATATGTTACAGGAAAAAGGGGAGGGGCGCAAGAAAAATGTGCGGAAAAATGCGGAAAAAATATAAAAAAAGGCACGTCAAAAATCATGGATTCCTGATATGCCTTGTTTCTTTCTATATAAATTTAAATTCGTAATGACGCTGAAGCAGGATTCATCGGGTTACGACCAGCAGAGACGCTTCCTTTCCGTCCGGAGTATAGCATCTTTCCGGATTGGTCTTGTCGGGATAGGATTTCATGCCGATGTAGTAGGCGTATTCATACTTTCCTGGAGGAAGAGGCAGGTCTATCTGATACTGACCGGGTCGAACCTCCTGAAGCGTGTAAATCCAGCTGTCCCAGTTTGTGAAGCTTGCACCGAGCCTTACCTGCTGACCTGAAAGACCCGTATATATGAAGCGGATTTTTCCGTTGTCAAGCTTTTCCGTTACGGCAGGAATGTTTCGCCTTGCATTTATCTGTGAAAGCACGAGAGAGGATTTCGCGTTGAATTCCTTGCACTCGTTCATCGGGTCCGTCGTCCAGAGTCCATCGACTACCAGCCTGTATCCAACCGTCTGAACGGTCTTGGGCAGCTTCAGGATGTAGAAGAAGATTGAGTCTTCGATTTCGTATTCGCTGTTCCGCCTGTGTTTCAGCTGGAAATGATGTATTTCACGGAAATTCTCAAAGTCAAAGGCGATTCCTATGTACCTCGGTCCTTTTTTCTGGGTAAAGATTATATAGTCGCCTTTCACATAAGGAGCCTGTACATCCAGGATTGTGGATGCAATTTCGGCATAATCGGCTTCGTCGATCGGGAGAGCCTTGACCGTTGTGTCTGCGAACGCCGCCGTACAGCAAAGTGCTACGGTCAGCAAAAGTGTTGCAATCTTTTTCATATATATCTTATCGGCACTACGCTGAATTTGTTAAAGGAAAAAAGGGCTGAAAGGCATAAAATTCAAGGAAACGGATGGATTGACGCTTTCCGTATCAATCTAAGGGATGTTATTGTCAGCATTGAGTAATCCGCTTTCGGATTATTCAATGTTTCCCTAAACCACGGCTTTTCTTTTTCCGACAATCTAAAAAAAGGTAGCCTCTGAAAACTGATTTCTTGGGGCTGCCGTCGAGTTTTGAATCCTTGAAACAGGGTCAAAACATCTCGATTTCAGGGATACCTCGGAAAATGCCGGTTTTGCCTAAGGGTGAACTGATGTTTTTTGGGGGTCCGGAAGAAAATGGTGCGTCCGGTTTTGCTCCGGGGGTTTCCAAACAGATTTTAGCGGAGTATAATAACTTATTATGCCAGGATTAAACCAGCTTAAACAATTTACATCGGATATTTTGAATCTCGGTGATGAAGTAAAGATAAGGGCGGCACGCGGAGAAAAGCCTGTAACCGTCCCCATCCCCAGGGATATAAGCATAGATGATGACTCTGATGATTTCAGAATGGGAATGCCTCAGCTCACTGAAGAAGAGGAGCAGCAGGTTCAGGCCCTTGCTGAAGAAAGGAACCGTGAAGCAAACGACTTTTCCGACATTACCGGTGAAACGGAGGAAAAGGATGCAGTGGAGGCGATTGATGCCAACCTTGCCATGCCGGATGTGTCCGATCTTCTTGCAGGACCCGGAACGTCAGACCTCGATGACATTGACCTGAGCGAATTCGTCGAGCAGCCTGAGGAAGAGGAGAAAGCTCCGGAGCCTGAAGAGACCCCTCTGGAAGACCTTGACCTTGATTCCCTCCTTGCACTTTCAAATCCGCCGGAAGAGGATTCATCGGATGATGATATGGACGAATACAGTTCCTATGCCGATGACGAGCCGGTTTCATATACCCAGAGGCCTGCACCCCGCAAGCCAGAGCCAAAGCCGTCCGCCGACGACATGGATTACGATGCTCTTGTCGCACAGGCTTCCGAAAACGAACCCCTTGAGGAAATCGGGTCTGGTTTTGATGCACCGGAAGATTTTCCGGATCCTATCGACAGGGCTTCTACGGACCTTGCTTCCGACGACTATGGAAGACCTTCAGATGACGGTACCGGAAAGGATGAGGATTTTCCGTCTATAAACGAAGGCGCCATAGACATGAACGACGGAATACCGGAGGAATTCAACGAAGCTCCTTCTGATGCCGGATTTGAACCTTCAGCCGGAGATGACGGGGATTCTTCACTCGATCTTCCCGATTTCAACGATGACGGAGAAGCTGTCGGAGCGGGGGATGACCTTTTTGCCCCTTCAACGCCGTCAGGTGATGCTGCAGAACCTGCTTCGGGTGGAGCCGATGTACTTGACGGTACCGAGACTCCGGATTTCAGTGCCGATGAGGAGCCTATTCCTCAGTTCGATACCTCTGCCATGGACGACATGGACTTTTCCGAGCCGGGTGCAGTCACATCGGGACCGGAAGACGGTTTTTCCGGCATGGAGACCAGCGATACGGACTTTGAGATTCCTGATTTCACCGAGCCGGTCGTCAACAGCGGAAGCGACGATTCCTTCAAGAAGAAGGCCTCAGTTTCAAGCCCGGATTTCTCTCAGGCCGAGGAAGACGAAAGCAAGAAACCAAAGAACACGTTTACCGATGCGGAATACAGGCTTTTCCGCAGCAACCTTGCAAAATATCCTCTGAACCTTCGCATTGCCATTGAAAACATGGTCGTCAGCGACGAGTTCACCGACGACACTATATATGCAATATTGGAGAAGGTACTCAGGAAGGTGCCTGCCCGTCAGCTTGCATCCCAGCTGGACAAGGAACTCGACATACACGTTGAGGTTCCGCGCGACTTTGAAAGGCGTACGGCCGAAGAGTACGAAGTTTACAAGCAGTCCCTCGAATACAAGCTCAAGAACAGGATCATTCCTTTTGCAATCATCACTGCGGCCTCTGCAATCCTCGTGTTCTGCATCGGATTCCTTTCATGGAATTTCATCTGGAAGCCGCTCAGGGCGGAACACTTCTACAAGCAGGGATACGCACAGATTCAGGAGAACCTCTATCCTCAGTCAGAAGACAGCTTCAACATGGCGGTCCGAAATCAGCCCAAGAAGAAATGGTTCTATAAGTATGCCGAAAGCTACAGCGACCACCATCAGTATGAAAGGGCGGAAAACATATATAAGGCTGCACTCGCTCTGTTCGACCACGACAAGAAGGCCGGACTCGACTGGGCGAAGATGGAGCAGACCGAGCTTTATGCATACAGCGAATCGGAGCGCATAATCAAGCGTGAAGTCCTTGACTATCATACGAACGACCCTGAGGCGATCCTTCAGCTTGGAGACCTTTACCTTGAGTGGGCCGATGAAGAGGATCCGACCAAGTATGCATCCGCCAAGGAGATGTATGATCTTCTCGTCACTTCGAACAAGGCCAAGAACGATGAGCTTCTGCTCTATCATTCAAGGGAAATGCGCTACTATGTGCACGTGGACGATCTGGAAAACGTACTCAGGTACAAGGCCATGTTCTATCCGAACAACATGAAGGTCCTTGATTCCAGGGATTTGACCGAACTGAGCGGATACCTTCTGGACAAGCGTTTCGGACAGGTAAGTCCTAAGGAAGAGCACCTCAGGGCGAGCATATCCGACGTTAAGGACCTGCTCGAACGTGCTGTAAGGAAGGATGAATCCAATCCTACGGCACTCTACAACATGGGACGCTATTCAATCATCACAAGTTCCTACAAGAATGCCGAATCCATGTTCAAGGCCGCAATCGATGCTTTCAATGCAAAGAACTCTCGTTCAAAGAAAGAGACCATGACCTTCATCAATTCGTACAGGCTGCTTGGAAACCTGTATACGGAACAGCAGGAATACATACTTGCGCAGCAGAGCTACAACAGCGGAATCGACCTGTTTGAAAAGGAAAACAGGACCGGAGCCTTCGACAGTACAAAGGATATCGGACAGCTTTATGCCGATTTGGGCGACATCAACTATTTCATCAACGGTGACATGGACGCTGCATACGACAACTATCAGAAGTCAATAGGCAACAAGCACGATACCGCCCAGGTCAGGTACAAGGTCGGATACATCGACTACATGAACGCCAATTACGATGATGCATGGAAGTCGTTTGAGAACGGCAACGAACTTTCCAACGGTGAGGACGAGCACATGCTCCTTGCACTCGGAAATACGCTTGCAATCCAGGACGATTATTTTGCGGCCCAGGGATACTATCAGGACCTGCTCGACATTTTGAGCCGAGATTTCAACATCTATGAAGCCGTACAGCCTCAGGAGCGTTCCGACCATGGCGACCTCGTAGACGTATACATGAAGGCGACGAACAACCTTGGAGTGGTGCAGTCCCGCATAGCAAGCCTTAGCGGTGAAAGCGAAACCAACGGAAAGGCCTTCGTCAATTTTGCCGAAAGCAGCAGGGCATGGGATTCGCTTACAAGAAATCAGGTGACGATGGAAAGGGAGACGACAAGAAACCTCGGTTCCTTGAATTCAACCTATGCGGCAAATCCTTCATACGGATATGAGCCGACCATTTACACTGCAATACCGAAAACCATGTTTGGAGAGGAAAGCCTACAGCTGAAGTAATGAACTGCCCAGAAAACGAAGTTTCAGAACTTACAGGACGCCGCCATGAAATAAAAAAGGAACTGTTCCGAAAGAGCATCCATATTCTTTCGGCTGCAGTTCCCTTTTTCCTGCACATTGCATATTGGCCTGTCATTTCTCTTCTGTCTCTTGTCGTGGTGGTCTACTGCATTTCGGAATATGCCCGAATACATGGAAGGAAAATTCCGCTCATTTCAACCGTAACCGCATTGGCAGCAAGAAAGAGGGATGAAGACAGGTTCGTCCTTGGTCCCGTAACCCTTTCGTGCGGCATACTGATTACGGCCCTCCTTTGGAAAAACGATTACACGATAGGCATCTTTGCACTTGCATTCGGGGACGGATCTGCAAGCCTGGCCGGAAAGCTTTTCGGCAGGGTGGAGGTTCCGTTCACGGACGGAAAGACCGTTGCAGGAAGCCTTACATGCATGCTTGCAATATTTTTGTCCTCTTTTGCAGTCTCACGCAATGCCGGTGTCTCCCTGATTCTTTCGCTTGTTGGAATGGTCATAGAAATACTTCCGCTCAGGGATTTCGACAACCTCCTGATACCGGTGTGCATCGGAGGTCTTGCATCTGTCCTGCTTTGAAAAGCCGATTATTCGGATTTGACCGTATCCCTTTCCAGCGCCCTTGAATAAAGTCCGTACCACGGGAAAGCCTTTTCGTATGCCCTTGAAGCCTGGAATACAAGCAGGTCGTTTCTTCTGGGGCCTATCATCTGCATGCCGATTGGAACACCTTCTTCCGAAATTGCGGCCGGGACTGAAGCTGCGGGATTTCCCGTAAAGTTTGCAAGGAAAGTCTGCGTCCATCCGATGAG
>CACYBG010000308.1 GCA_902772605.1 uncultured Spirochaetaceae bacterium | reverse complement strand
TTTACATCCTGCATTACCATGAAACTTTTTTCTGCGCGCTCCTTATCGCTTAGAATTTCATCGTTCAATGAAATCGTTCCATTTGATTTTATGGTGCCGCATAATGCTTCAGCCAGAGTACTTTTTCCTGTTCCGTTGTCACCGATAAATGCAATGACGCTTTTTTTCGGAAGTTTCAAATCATCAACATCAAGAATCGTTGAATTTCCCCTCTGGCAGGATAAATCGCTTATTGAAATTACAGGTTCAAAATGTTTTACGGATACGGGTTTTTCGGAAATGGAATTTAGATTTGTCGTTCTGAGTCCAAGCCTGTGCAATTCTTCTTCGCTTAAGGCTTTCATTTCTGCATTTGAAAATTCCTTTTCTATTTTTCCGTCATTCAGATAAATGAAACGGTCGGCAAGTTCCATCAAAAAATAAAGGCGGTGTTCAGAAACGATTATCGTTTTCCCTTCCTTTTTTAATTTCGCAAGGATTTGTTGAAGTCGGTTTATTGCCTTTTTATCAAGGTTTGAAGTCGGTTCGTCCATTACGAAAATATCTGGTCGGGCCGTGTAAACTGATCCGCATGCAATCTGCTGTTTTTCTCCGCCGGAAAGTTCAAATATGTTTCTGTCTAGCAGCGGTCGAATTTGAAAATCATCTGCAGTGCCATCCAGCTGCATCTTCATCTTTTCTTTGTCCATATTCTGATTTTCACAGCCGAAAACAAGTTCGCTTGTCGTATCGATATGAAAAAACTGACTTTTCGGATTCTGAAAAACGGATCCGACCAGCGTTGAAATTTTGGAAATGGATTCTCGCGGTACGTCTATGTCATTGATATAGACATGTCCTTCCATATATCCTTCATAAAAATGAGGCGCAAGTCCGTTTATGATTCTTGTGAATGTAGTTTTGCCGCATCCGCTTTTTCCGCAGAGAACGACAAACTCTCCATCATTGATTGTAAGATTTATATTTTCAAGGCCGTTTTTATGTCTGGATTTTTCCGAATAAGAAAAAGAGACGTCTTCAATTTTTATCATTTGATCCTCACTGAAATTTTACAAGGCTTGTCACTATGAATCCCAGAAACAAAAAAAGAACGGCATAATCCCTGAATTTCATTTTGACTGTCGAATAGCAGCTTCTTTTTCTATTGCTGTCCAGACCCCTTGCCATTGCAGAAGATGCAAGTTCTTCCATTAACGACATGGAGCTGAATAGGAGAGGAACCAGAATGTATTCGATTGTCCTGGCAGGTTTCAGCAAAAGGTTTTTCAAATCGAATTTTATGCCGCGGAAAAGCATGGCCTTTTTGATGCTTTCCCATTCATCGGAAACTGTCGGCATGAATCGAATCATTACGATGAAGGGAATTACAAAGGTCATCGGTAAATGCATTTTTTGAAAGGCAGAAATCAAGTCGGACATTTTCGTTGTTTTTGTAAACAGGGCAAGAGCCATTAAAATTGGACATAAGACCTTTATCATTACCATGATTGCTGCACAAATCATGTTCACTGCCGAACCGTTTATGTTCTTTGTTACGCCGTTGAATATCAGAAGAACGATTGTGCAGCATGAAAACCATTTGACGGCACTGAAACCTTCTCCTTCAAGGAAAAGCAAGAGCCCCAGAAGGACTATGCATATTATTGCAGGCACGACGCTAAGATTCCTAAGTGAGAAGACCATTGTGCCCATCAATATTGCAAGTTTGGTTCTGGGATCAAGCTTTAATATGGAATTGTCGTTTTCAGAAATCATTTTCGTTTAACATCAAACAATGCCGGCTTTTTCGAAATGTTTTTTTATCAGCTTGGAACCGATAAATGCACCGATGATTCCTCCGACTACGGCACATCCTATGACCATTATCCAAGACCACCATGGAGAAAGAAGTTTTGTCATTTCATCGGCAAATGCTCCTCCGGCCCGCTGCTGAAGGTTTGCAATGTATGCGTCCTTTGCAAAAAAGATTCTTATGAAATTTGCTACCGTTCCAATGTTAAAGAAAACGTATGAAATTGCGTACCATTTTTTTGATTTGTATTTTCCGATTAAAATGCAGATTTCTGCCAAAACTGCGGAAATTACGCAAACTGAAAAGGCAATCGGATCGAAGCCGGTCGATATGCAGGCAAACAGCAGTTCAATTATAAGTGCTGCACCGAATTTCCTGACTTTCGTGACGCTCAATAAATAGATTGAACCTAAAAGAACTCCGAGTATGCATGGACACAAAAGGTATAGAATCGGGACGGAACCGACAACCATCATGATGCCAAGGACGGCAACCAAATATATTGCGGCAAAAGCGCCAGCAAAAATCAAATCTTTAACGGTTAACTTTTTAGAATTTGTCTTTTCAACAACATCACCCAATTTTTAATCTCCTTTGTTAGCTATAGCTAACTTGGCGGCAATATATTATCCTTCGCGCTTTTTGTCAATCTGTACCTTAATATGGATGTATCTTTTTTTAGATACGTATGTTTTTCAAAATGGCGGCGTTTTTAGACAGTTTTCCTTACCGTTCGATTTTAGGCTTTTGCTCTTGACGGTATGGGTTAATAATGTAACAATAATAAAGGATTTGGATGCATTTGCCGGTTTTCCGTTCATTCAGCGAAAAAACGGCGAATCATGCGTTAAGATGAATTTTTAATTGGACTCCGTCGGATGGCGGAAAAAAATATGTGTCGGACTGGGCTGAAAATAATTTCAATCTGTCCGCCAAAACAAACAGGAGTATAAAATGAAAAAACTTTTGATTGCACTTGCACTTACTTTGAGTGCCGGACTTTTATTTGCCGCAGGAATCAATCTGGCAGACAGAAGTTCAAGTTCCAACACTGAAAGCACAAATTCTTCAAAGCCGAAGGGAAGCGGTGCGAAATTATCCTTCACTACCATTGATTTGAACGGAAAATCAGTTGATGCCTCATCGATTTTTTCAAAGAACAAAATCACGATGATAAATGTCTGGGCGACTTACTGCGGTCCGTGCATCAGTGAAATGCCTGATTTGGCAAAACTCAATGCCGAATATAAGAGCAAGGGTGTTGAAATCATCGGAGTCGTCAGCGATATAAATGCAAATTCCAGAAATAAGGCAAGCTCTATCGTTTCAAAGACCGGAGCAAACTATACGCATCTGGTTCCGTGCAATGCCATGAAATTCCTGTACGACATTGATGCCGTTCCTACAACCATTTTCGTCGATTCTGAAGGAAGACAGATTGGAAAGGCTTATGTAGGCAGCCGTTCAAAGAGTGACTGGAAGCGCATAATCGATTCACTTTTGAAATGAAAATGCAATCCGTTGATGTACGCTTATGAATGATGGAGTCTTGAATGTCGAAGAAAAAAAGCCGCATTTTGATTTCCGTGCTTGCACTTGTACTTGGACTCGTGCTGATTGCGTTCGGCATTTTCCGTGGTGAAGCGGAGGGTGTCTTCATGAAATCAATCAGAATCTGCATGGAATGTATTGGAATCGGTTGACATGAAAAAAAATCCGTCATCAACTCGCCGTGGAAAGATCCGTCTGCTGATTCAGGCATGTTTTGCCGCACTGTCGAACGGATACATCAACGGATTCATAAATGGAAAGATATTCAAGGGACCCTCGAAATATGTCTGTGTTCCGGGCATGAACTGTTATTCCTGTCCCGGGGCATTGGGTTCCTGTCCAATCGGTTCACTTCAGGCAACGCTGGGAAGCCGGGAATATAAAGTCTCCATGTACGTAATCGGTACACTGGTGATTTTCGGAACCATACTCGGGCGTTTTGTCTGTGGGTTCCTGTGTCCTTTCGGTCTCATTCAGGACCTTCTATTTAAAATTCCGTTCGTAAAAAAAATCAGGAAGCTGCCGGGTGAAAAGGGATTGCGGTGGCTGCGTTTCGTTTTCCTTGGAATTTTCGTCATACTTCTACCGATGTTCGTCGTCGATATCACCGGGCTAGGTGAACCCTGGTTCTGCAAATACATCTGTCCGGTCGGAACGCTTGAAGGCGGAATTCCTCTGGTTCTTCTGAATGAAGCGATGCGTGGTGCAATCGGATTCCTGTATCGATGGAAGGTCGCAATACTGATTGTGATGCTGATTTCTTCTATTATAATATACAGGCCGTTCTGCAGATACATCTGTCCGTTGGGGGCAATCTACGGCATCTTCAATAAAATTTCGATTTTTCGCATTCGGGTTGATAAGACCAAATGCACCGGATGTGGAGCGTGTCAAAAGGCATGCAAGCTGGACATACCTGTTTGGAAAAATCCAGACAGCATGGACTGCATTCGTTGCGGCGACTGTAAATCTGCATGTCCGCACAAGGCCCTGTATACGTGGAAAAACGACGATGCTTCAAGCGGTTTGAAAGTCCGGACGAATCAAAAAAATGTGCGGCAAGAACAGTAATCGGTTTGCCGCACGTTCGTTGAGAAATCGGTTTTATGTACACATCATTCGCGGATGATTTTCAATTCGCTTTTCATGCCGTTAAGCTCAATCGTATTTTCTGATTCAGGATTTGAAAAATCATCCTTCATTGTGCCGTATTCTTCAAATATTATCGAGTTTCCCAATCCCTTTGTTTTCGCCTTGAACTCGAAGTCTTTCGTAACGCGCAGGATTGAAGTCGCCTTCACCTGATTGAGTTCGAGCGATCCCTTCAAGGAGTGAACTTCAATATCCATGTCCAGATTGCAGTCGATTTCAACCACTGATGAAATGCCGTCGACATCCAGGAATTTTGCCCTTCCGTCGAATTCCATGTTCGAACATTCGATTCCGCTCAAGAAAAGTTTTTCGCAGCTTGCATCGATTTCCACCCTGTCGATGAATTTTTCTGGAAGGATTACGTCGATGTAAATCTCTTCCTTTGCAAGCGTTTCACTCACTGATTTCGCCTTGTTGACGTCAATGTCTATGTTGTTCCTGCCGTCATCGATTTTGGTCTTGAACGACTGCTGTATTTCTGAAAAACTGTCGGATGAAATCACCACCTTTATCTTTTCATCGCATCCGCCTTTGACCGTTATGGATTTTGCCGAACCAAGCTTGATGTCGAAATCCTTTTTTCCATCGATGTCGTATTCGGTTATGCTTTCATAGAGCCTGGATTTTGCGATTGCTCCCGTTTTTTCTTCCGAAATGAAATCATCGACTGCAATTCCAAAAAGGTTGGAAATCGTCATGAGGTTTGAGATGTCCGGGATACCTTTTTCGGTTTCCCATTTGGTGATTGCCTGCCTTGAGACGTTCAGTTTTTCGGCAAGTTCTTCCTGTGAAAGTCCGGCCTTTTTTCTTGATTCCCTGAGTTTTTCTGCAAATGTCATAATTTCCTCCTGTACGACCGGATTTTTACCGGCTTTTTTTTCATGTTTTCTACGGATATTCTATCAGAATTCTCCCGATTTCATAGAAACAGAGGTTTGCAAAACGCACTTTTTTTGCTACTTATCGTAGCATTTCGGTAAATTCACGGCGGAATTTTGCCGAAAAACAAAATGTTCTAAAAAAAATTTGAATAAACATTGTAAATTTAGTATAATAAAGCAGTTGAATTATCGAAGCAGAACATCTGGGTGGGTGTTCTCATATGGTATTGTTGTCGGGTTACATATATTTTGTTTTGCTCTGAAGAAACGATAGTATGTATCCCTCC
>CACYBG010000307.1 GCA_902772605.1 uncultured Spirochaetaceae bacterium | reverse complement strand
CCTTGTTTTCTTGGACCGGTTCTGGATTTTCGGTCGCCGCAGAGTTTTCGTTTTCCGCCTGATTTTCAACTGCATCTGCTTTCGTCGGTTCTTTTTTATCATTCTGTTTATTGCATGAAACGAACGGGAGCACCATAAATACAGCAAGGGCCGTCGCTATCAGATTTTTTTTCATAATCGATACTCCTTGTTTTTAGAGGATGTTTTTACTCTACATTATTCACTCTGATTCATCAAGACAGAAAATGTACTGCTACCTATGTTGTTGATAGGTTTTGTTGTCATTCTTTCAATTTTCGGGTTTTTGTGGTATAATGGCACATCATGAGTGTAATCAGATATATTTCCAAATGTGCTTTTCTTCTTGGAGAGCTTGTTAAAAAAGGAATAAAACTAAAATACAGGCGCTCCTACCTTGGCATACTTTGGTCTCTGATAGAACCCGTCATTTCAACGATAGTTCTTGTCATCATATTCGGAACGCTTTTCAATACGAATACGAAGACCTATCCTCTTTACATCATAATCGGCAGGCTGATTTTTTCTTTTTTTCAGGAAGGAACCAAGCAGGCCATGACCTCAATCCGACGCAATCAATCGATGATAAAAAAGGTGTACGTACCGAAATACCTGTTTCCGCTTTCATCGGTCATTTTTTCTTTCATAATATTCCTGATTTCGCTGGTGGTGCTTGTGGGTGTCGCCATCTTTTGTCAGGTGATTCCGACTTGGCGCATACTGCTGTTTTTCCCGGCACTGATCCTGCTGTTTTTTCTGACGGTCGGTTGCGGTACGATACTCTGCACGCTGAACGTTTTTTTCAGGGACATAGAATACATCTGGAACGTTCTGTGCATGATTTTGATGTACATGAGCGCAATCTTCTATTATCCGGAAAAGATTTTGAAAAGCGGATTCAGTTGGGTTCTGAACATCAATCCGATTTTCCACATCACGTCAATGGCAAGAAACGCATTTTTGGGAAATCCAATCGACATGTTCGGCGTGCTTTATTCGAGTGCATTCGTTGGATGCGTGCTTCTTGTCGGCGGATTTTTCTTTTACAGGATGAAGGACAAATTCGTTCTGTATCTTTAGGGAGCTGCTGATTGAAACATTGAACGTCAATCGGCAAAACCGTAATCTTTTGGAGTTTTTATATGGCTGAACCAATCAAGCTGAATACGGATATAGAAAAAGAACCTGCAATCGTCGTCGATGATTTGACGGTCAAATTCAACCTGTCGAAGGAAAAAATCGACTCGCTTAAGGAATTCGTAATCAAACTGATTAAACGCAAGGTCAAGTTCAATGAATTTTACGCACTGCAGAATGTAAGTTTCACTCTTGAAAAAGGAGACCGCCTGGGGATATTGGGACTGAACGGTGCCGGAAAATCAACGCTCCTGAAAGTGATTGCCGGAGTATACAGACCGACCAGCGGAACCGTGCGCAAATCAGGAATCGTCGCTCCGTTGCTTGAACTTGGTGCAGGATTTGAAAACGAATATACGGCAAGGGAAAACATTTTCCTTTACGGTGCAATACTTGGATACTCAAAGGATTTTCTGAAATCTAAATTCGATGAAATCGTTGAGTTTTCCGAGCTGAAGGATTTTTTGGACGTGCCCTTGAAAAACTATTCAAGCGGAATGAGAAGCCGACTTGGGTTTGCAATCTGCACGCTCGTAAATCCCGACATACTGATTCTGGACGAAATACTCAGCGTTGGCGACGCAAAATTCCGGACTAAAAGTGAAGCAAAGGTAAAGGAAATGTTCGAAAGGGGAGCGACGGTTTTATTTGTTTCGCATTCCATCGAGCAGGTCAAATCGATTTGCAACAAGGCCATGATTTTGGACCATGGAAAACTGATTAAGTTCGGCGACATAGATGAAGTGGCTGCCATTTATGAGGATATGTTAAAGTAAAAACTGGTTTTTCGAGAAAGCTTTATTTAAAAATAAGGAGTACGATATGGGACAGTTGATTTCGGTTGTTGTTCCGATTTACAATGTTGCAAAACAGTTGCCAAAGTGCCTGGAATCAATAGTCGGACAGACGTATGCTGATTTGGAAATCATCCTTGTAAATGACGGTTCGACGGATAATTCGCTTGAAATATGCAGGGATTTTGCACAAAGGGATTCGCGCATAAAAATAATCGACAAACAGAACGGGGGTCTTTCATCGGCACGAAACGCAGGAATAAAAGCCGCTACCGGTGAATGGATCGGTTTTGTGGATAGCGACGACTGGATTGAAAGCGACATGTACGAAACTGCACTAAAGACGGCACTCGACAATGACGTGGAACTTGTGCAGTGGAGACGGGTCTTTTTCACCGACACGAAAGAATATCCCGATGATGCAAAATATGAAGACGGCATCATGAAGATTACGGGAGACAAAATCCTGCCGTGGACTTTCAATACTGCATACACAAAACTCTACAAGATGGAACTTTTCACAAAGACGGGATTTCTGTTTCCTGAAGGGATAGCCCTGTGCGAGGATTTTTATGTAAGCTATAAAATTTTCGACTATCTGGACCATTTTTATTTCCTCAACAAGGCTCTCTATCATTATTACGTCAGGTCGGACAGCATCCTTCATTCCGTAAAGGAAAATCAGGTTGATAAGGCAATTGAAGCCATAAAGGACCTTCAGGACTATCTGGACTCAAGAAACAATAAGGTTCTTCAGATATCTGTTGACAACGAAAAAGTTGCGATGCGCCAAAGATATTTTTACGATTTTGACGGAGTTCGCGCTGAAAAGTGGATGAACGTATTTCCGGAATTGACGGACCAGAATCTGCAGCGAATCAGAAACGATTTCAAGAAAAAAAACAGTGAACTGAAATCGGCTCAAAACGACATAAAGCATTTAAAAAACGAAATTTCAAAACTCAACAAACAGGTACGGGAATTGGAGGAAAAAACGAAGGTCTATCGAAAAGAGAGGTCGGGCATAAAGACTTTTCTGTACACGATAAAGCACAAGGGACCGAAGCAGACCTTTAAGCTGTGTATCAATAAAATTAAGGGGCATTTCTAAATAAGTGAGATTTTTAGAGATTTCCTTAAAAAAACATTAATTGAAAACATCTCGAATATCGAATATAATGGACATATTCCGAAATACGCTTCGGAACAGGCATAATTAAGGAGAATTTGCATGAAAATCGCAGTTGCCGGAATCGGCTATGTCGGACTTTCAAACGCTGTTTTATTTGCACAGAATCATGAAGTTTTTGCAGTAGACATAGACCCTCATAAGGTGGATTTAATCAATAAACGTCAGTCTCCAATTGAGGATAAGGAAATTCAGAATTTTTTTTCAAACAGAAAACTGAATCTGACGGCTACAACAGATGCTGAATCTGCATACAGGGACGCCGATTTCATTGTAATTGCAACGCCGACCAATTACGATACAAAAAAATGTATTTTTGATACGTCGTGCGTCGAATCGGTCATAAAAAAGGTAAAGGAAGTAAAATCAAAGGCGACGATTGTAATAAAATCTACCATACCTGTAGGCTACACGGAAAAAATCGCCACGGAATTTGACCTTGACAATATCCTCTTTTCACCGGAGTTTTTACGCGAAGGAACGGCATTGTACGACGACCTTAATCCGTCCCGCATAGTGGTAAGCTATCCAAGGGGAAAAGAAAAACTAAAGGAAAAGGCAGTGGAATTTGCAAACCTCTTAAAGGAAGGGGCTGTAAAAAAGGATGTTGAAATCCTCATAACCCATTCGATGGAAGCCGAGGCAATCAAGCTTTTTGCCAATTCGTATCTTGCGCTGAGGGTCGCCTACTTCAATGAGCTCGATACCTATGCCGAACTTAACAATCTTGATTCCAGCCAGATTATCAGGGGGATAAGCCTGGATCCTAGAATCGGGGACTATTACAATAACCCAAGCTTCGGTTACGGTGGATACTGCCTTCCAAAAGATACGAAACAGCTGCGTGCAAACTATACAGGTGTTCCGGAAAAAGTGATAACGGCAATCGTCAAAAGCAACAAAACCCGAAAAGATTTCATTGCAGACAGGGTTCTCCGTATGGCCGGCTACAGTGGATATGACGAAACTCAGAAACACAAGTCAAAGGATGGAATGCCCGCCACGATAGGAGTCTACCGTCTGACGATGAAATGCAACAGCGACAACTTCAGGCAGAGCTCCATACAGGGAGTCATGAAACGCATAAAATCAGCTGGAGCAAACATAATCATATACGAACCGACACTGAAAGACGGAGAAACATTTTCGGAAAACCTGGTCGTAAATGACCTTGCCAAGTTTAAGGACATGTCGGATGTAATCATCGCAAACCGATACTCAACCGACCTTGATGACGTAAAGGACAAGGTTTATACGAGGGATACGTTTAGTAGGGATTGATAATGATAAAGGCTTCCGTAATCATGCCGGTTCTTAACGGTGAAAAATACTTAAAAGAAAGCCTTGACTCCATAATCAACCAGACTGAAAGAAACATCGAGATACTGTGCGTTGATGACGGTTCAAGCGATAAAACTCTTTCTATCCTGGAATCATAT
>CACYBG010000306.1 GCA_902772605.1 uncultured Spirochaetaceae bacterium | reverse complement strand
TCCTGAAACCGTTATTCACAAAATGATATTCAGGGATTCCGAACTGGTTTATTATGTGGTATAATTTAGGGATGGAATCATTTGATTTATTGGATGCATTATTTGAAAAAAAACATTTCAATCCGAACGAAAGTCAGCTCAGGGCCATACGCCACAAGGATGGACCTCTGCTTCTTACTGCCGGCCCCGGTTCCGGTAAGACAAGGGTTCTTCTCTGGAGGACGCTGTATCTGATTGCAGTCTGCGAAACGTCTCCGGATGAAATATTTCTTTCAACGTTTACGGAAAAGGCGGCATTGCAGCTTAAGCAGGGATTGCAGGAACTTCTTGCGCTTGCATCATCTTTTACGGGTAAATCATACGACATATCCGAAATGTACGTCGGAACCCTGCATTCACTTTGTCAAAGGATATTGAAGGATGCACGGTTTTCTTCACCTGCACGTAAATCCGGGAATCCCGTTCTCCTTGACGACCTGGATCAGTTTTTTTTCGTTTCAAGACATTCGAATTGGGCGGACATATTGAAGGCCGGGGGATACGAGTCAGAAAATCAGGAAGACCTTGTCGAAGTCTACCGTTCCATAAATTCCTGGTTCGGCGATAATTCCGGTTCGAAAATGAATGCCGTGAAAAACTGCATTTCATTTTTCAGCAGGATGAGCGAAGAGGATTTTTCCGACGGCGACCTGACGTTTGATGATGACGGTTCGGTTGAAAAACGGCTTTTCAAGATGACACTTAAATACAGGGAATTGTTGAGGATGCAGAAACCGGAAAAAATGGATTTTGCAAGCCTTCAGCAGAAAGCCCTGTCCGCAATTTTAGAAACCGCAAATCATGGAAATGTTTTCACGCACGTAATAGTCGATGAGTATCAGGATACAAACACAATCCAGCAGAAAATCTACATGGCGCTTGCAAAAAAAAAAAAAAACATCTGCGTCGTAGGGGATGACGATCAGGCACTTTACAGATTCCGCGGTGCAACGGTCGAAAACCTGATTGATTTTGAAAACATCTGCGAAAAAGAAATAGGCGTACGGCCGGACAGGATAGACCTGAATGTAAATTACCGTTCAAGGAAACAGATTGTAGAAACTTATACGGACTTCATCGAAAACTGCCCATGGGATGATGAAAGCGATGCCAATAAATCATACAGAATCAAGGATAAAAACATCGTGGCTTTCAGTTCCGATTCTGGATGTGCAGTCGTCAGGGCAACGGGGCAAAAGGATGACGTCGCCTCCGATGTGGTTGATTTCGTTCGGAAATTAAAGGAGCGCGGTACAATCGACGATTACAATCAGTGCGCATTTCTTTTTCCGACTCTCAGGGGGTCAAACGACGGAATGAGTTCTGCGGTAAAGGCTTATGCAGATGCATTTTCTTCCGCTGGCATTCCATATTATGCACCTCGCGCAAAGAACTTTCTTTATACGGATGAATCATTGGTGACGTTCGGACTGTTTGCCGCAATATTTGACTGTGTTCCCGACCTTGAAAATTCATTGGGAGGCATGAAGCAGTTCAATGAATGGATTCAGGAGATAAGGACCGTTGCACTTTCAACCATTGAAGGGGATTCCGTCCTGCATGAAATCGTTGAATCGAAAATCGCACAGGTTGACCTTATGAAAAACCAGTTTGAAATCCTGAAGGAAACTTGCGAACGAAATGGAATTGATTTGGAAATGGATGCCGACGGTTCAGAATTCAAGGTTCTGCTTTCCGATGAAACGATTGAAAAACTGTCCGCTGATGTCGTTGCAGAATTGTCCGACCGGAAACTGAGGAATCATGTAAAGGAAAGTTTTTTGAATGGAAAAGCATTTTCAGTATCATACATACTTTCACGCGTAACGTCGCTCAACTGGAACCTGCTCGATCTTTTTTACGACCTGCATGAATCGAAATGGTATAGGGATGAATTTGCCATGGCAAAAAACGGTGATGATGCGGGTATGTATAATCTGGGACTGATAACCCAATATCTGTCGCGGTATATGGAAATGCACGCTTCCGTTTTGTCGGGCAGGACTTTTTCGGATGACATGTTCGTAAAAAGTTTTTTCAATTCATTCCTTTATACGCTGTTCCGTCGAAATGAAGGCGAATATGAAAATGAGGACACTCCTTTTCCAAGCGGATCCATTCCATTTCTTACGGTGCATCAGTCGAAGGGACTGGAATTTCCGGTTGTGGTCTTGGGTTCCGTAATGCACAGGCATAAAGAGTGCAGGCCGCTGGATGTACTTACACGAAACATGCTCAAGGATAAAGGGGATGCCGACGGATTGAACGAGCCGTTTGAAATGATGGACGATTACGATACGATGCGCATGTTTTACGTTGCATTGTCAAGGGCGAAAAATCTGCTTGTAATTTCCCAGTTCAAGGGACCGGGGCAGAGTACGTATCAGGCATTCAAGCAGCTTTTCGATGAAAGGAAGTTTGTAAGCATTGATGAATGTCCGACGAATCTTCCGACTGCAAGCTCTTCAATGGAACATGAAGAAAAAGCCTACAGCTTTAAATACGATTACATTCCCTACCTTACCTGTCCAAGGAATTACATGGCATTTAAGAAATACGGTTTCGTACCTTCGAGAAGTCAGACCATGTTTTACGGTTCCCTGGTGCTGAGGACGATACAGGATTTCCAAAACTTCATGAAGGAGGAAGCTGGCCATGAACAGACTGAACGATGATGAACTTGAAATGAAACTGCGTGAGCTATTTGAATCCAATTACGAATACCTGAAGGAAAACTCCGGACATGCCATAAACGAAACGATGAAAGAGCGGGCATTCGATCAGGTCCTGATGTACTGGAAAAAGCACAGGGAAATGCTTGTCGGCGGAAAAGTCTCGTCGATAAAAATTTCCGTTCCCAATCAGAAAAGTCCTGCAAACGGAATTCCTTTTTCAATCGAAGGAAAAATCAATGTTCTGGAGAAGGATGGAAAAAAAACGCTCTTCGATGTAACTACGAATTCAGCGGAACAAATCGAGGATGACATTGAGTTTTATCAGGATGAATTGAATCTTTATGCGCGTGAACTTGAGAAAATGCAGTACGGACAGATTGATGAAACCGCAGTCTTATCTACGTCGATTCCCCGGGATGTCCGCCACGCACTCCGCTCGGATGATGCACTTGAATTGAATCGTGCTTTGGAAAATTGGAATCCGTTCGTTTCTGTCGCTCATGGAAATGAAGCTCAGGAAAAAGCCCTGGAGAAAGTAGGGGAGGTCGTTGACAGGATAAACGACTGCAAATTTGATCCGCCTTCACCGGATGAATTGAACGGAAGATATATGGACGGTAAAACCTTTTATGTCCACGTCTGTGAAAACTGCGATATCCGAAAATCATGCGAATCGTATCTGCAATACCATGATTTGTTTCCATGCCGCAAGCAGCAATAGGTGTATTTGGAACCAAGATATTCACGCCCATCACCCAGAGCAAGTAAAAGTATTGCCGCCACTAGATTGTTCCAAATGAGGAGAATGAAAATGCAAAAGAAAGTTTTATTAGCCTTTATTTCATTTTTATTTGTCGCATTGATTGTTTATCTATTTCATCCAATTCCTGTTAAAATAGCTTTCATACCATATGAACAGGAATTTCTAT
>CACYBG010000305.1 GCA_902772605.1 uncultured Spirochaetaceae bacterium | reverse complement strand
TTTTACCCGTTTCGGGAGGTTCCAATAATATGAAAAAAGATATATAATCTCACCATGGATTTCAGCACATACTTAAACCGCATTGAAAAGGAATTGGACTCGACGCTTCCATCCACCCCGAACGGAGACTGGATTGAAAAATCATTCGGGCGACTTTTCCCTGCGTCTCAGGATAACCACATCCTTCCGCTGCTGGAACCGACCCGCTCGCTTGTAGATTTGGGCGGAAAAAGATGGAGACCCCTGCTTCTGGTACTGTGTGCTGAGGCAATGTCCATCAGAAACGGCACAAATGCAGAATCGACGGCAGAAAGGGCATTCCATCTGGCACCTCTCGTAGAATTCATACATACGGCTTCACTTATCCATGATGACATTGAGGATAATTCCGATACAAGGCGCGGAAAACCTGCCGCATACATAAGCTACGGTCTGGATACGGCCCTGAACGCTGCATCGTGGCTCTATTTTCAGGCTTCAACATGCATTGAAAACCTTGATTCATCATCCGAACTCAAGGAAAAGCTCCATTCGCTCTACACTCTTGAAGTCCGCAGGCTCCATCTGGGTCAGGCGATGGACATAAAATGGCACAGGGACAAGGATTCCTGCCCGACTCAGGACGAATATCTGGCGATGGTCCAATGCAAGACGGGGACGCTTTCATCCCTCGCCGCAAGGATTGGAACCATGCTTGCAGGTGCCGACCAGAAGACAGTGGACAAGGCTGGGGCTGCGGCTGCAAAAATCGGTGCAGGATTCCAAATAATAGATGACGTAATCAACCTGGAGACTGGAAATCCGGGTAAAAAGCGCGGAGACGACATAGTTGAAGGGAAAAAATCCCTGCCAGTGCTGATTTTCATAAACGAATGCGGAAAAACGTCAGAACGTACGGGGGAACTCGTAGACTGTCTGACAAGGGCTTCATCGGAAGGCATATCAAGTCCGGCCGTTGAAAAAGCTATAGGACTCCTTATGGAAAGCGGAGCAGTAAAAAAGGCTGCAGAACGCGGAAAGAAGTTCATCAGCGAAGGATGTTCCGATTTTGAATCGATTTACGGTCAGGAAAATCCGTCCGCAATCAGGATAAGGGAACTTTTTGCTTCAATGGTTCCGAAAAAATATCTGTCGGAGGAAAATCATGTTTGAAAGTTACGAAAAGCTCAACAATCAGGCCATAGAACATGCCTCCAAGGGTGAATTCACGGAAGCAATCGCATGTTTCAAGCGGGCCATATCGATACAGAACCAGAATCCGATGCTGTGGTTCAATCTTGGAATCACATACAGGGACTCGGGAGACATGAAGGCGGCATACACGGCTCTTGAAACGTCGTTCACCATGGATCCGTACAACGACGAAGTGATAGAGACTCTTGCAGACGTATGCTTCCACACCAACCGGCTGGATGAGGCTTTCAGGTACTGCGTCTTCGGATTGAACGTGAATCCTTACAACAGCCACATCTGGAACAACATGGGAGTCATCTATTTCAACCAGAAGGATTTCGGTGCTGCAGAAGAGTCGTTCGAACAGGCATTGACCCTGAATCCATATTATTACGATGCACTGTACAACCTTCGCGACACTTACAGCGAACTGAACAACAGTCGTGGAGCGGCGGAATGCAACAAGAAGCTGAAGGAACTGAGGAACAATTCCAGGGGTGGAACCTATGACAGATAAGGCCCTGGTTGTCGATATCAAGGACGGAATCATAACGGTCATGCCCATGATAAAAGGCGGATGTGCAGGATGTACGGCTGAATGCGACAAAAAATCCTCGACATTTCCGGTTGAAAACAGTCTGGGTCTGGACGTAAAGGTCGGGAGCACGGTCAGGCTCAAGGCTGCAAAAAAGGCGATGATGGTCCAGGGATTGATATCCATACTGTTACCGGTCGCATGTGCCGTGGCAGGATATTTCCTTGCAACGCCGATATGCTCGCTTTTTGGACGTACGGCCGGAGAAGATTCAAAGGCTTTGGGAGTATTGATTCCATTCATGATTTCTTCAATCCTTGTCTTTGTCTTCACCAGAAAGTTCAAGATGCCGGGAACGCCCGACATTGCGGAAATACTGTAGGAAAATTGAAAAATCTAAAAAGTCATTGGAATGAGTTTTCAGTGATGCAATAGAGGCAACAAAAATTCGGGATTAACCATGACGAAGCGTCGATGGGACAGGATGATAAAATGAGCAAATTTATTTTAGTTACAAGCGGAGTATGCTCCAGCTTAGGAAAAGGCGTGGCTGCCAGTACAATCGGAAGTCTTCTTGAATGCAGCGGACTTAAAATCACCATGCTGAAATGCGACCCATACATAAACGTCGATGCGGGAAACATCAGTCCATATCAGCACGGAGAAGTCTACGTAACGGAAGACGGGGCGGAAACGGACCTGGATTTGGGAAATTTCAGCCGATTCACAAGCATCAACATCACGAACAAAAACTGCATCTCCATCGGTCGCGTATATGAAAACGTAATCAAAAACGAAAGGGCCGGAAGATACAACGGAAGGACAGTCCAGGTCATCCCCCACATAACCGACGAAATAAAGCGCTGCATACGTCATCTTGGAACATCAACCGGTGCTGACGTGGTAATAGTCGAAATCGGAGGTACGGTCGGTGACATTGAAGCAGTCCCTTACCTTGAAGCGGCACGACAGCTCATCAGGGAAATGGGCCACACGGATGCAATCAGCGTACACCTTACGTTAATTCCCGTAATCACCGGCGGAGAACTCAAGTCCAAGCCGACACAGCATTCGGTCAAGCAGCTTCAGGAAGTCGGAATACAGCCTGACATCCTGATTTGCCGCTGCTCTGGTGAAGTCGATGAAGGAATCAAGAAAAAGATTGCCTCGTTCTGCAACGTCTCACAGGGGTCGGTTTTCGTTTCCCCGGACATCGAAAAATCGGTATATGAACTTCCGGTAAAATTCCACGCCCAGGGACTAGACTCAAGGGTACTTGAAAAGATGGACCTTGGAAACAGGACGGCAGACATACGCCAGTGGACCGATTTCCTTTCAAAGCTCAACAACCCGACCAAGGACGTTACGATCGGAATGGTCGGCAAAAAGGATCATCTGGACAACTGCTACAAATCCGTGACCGAATCCCTTTTCCACGCGGCAGTTACGGCCCACAACGCAAACCTCATAATCAAGAAAATCGACGCCGAGACCCTGGAAAACGATTCGGAACCCGACAGATATTTCGACGGACTTGACGGCATAGTGATTCCGGGAAGTTACGGTCAGCGCGGATTCATGGGACTGCTCAAAACCGTCCAATATGCCCGCGAAAACAAGATTCCTTTCCTTGGAATCGATTTGGGAATGCAGCTCATGGCGATTGAAACTGCCAGAACCCTCTGCCAATGGGAAGATGCAGATACGACGGAATTCATCCAGAACTCGGAGCACCCGGTCATCTCTCTTCCAGAGGAACAGTCTCTGCCAAGTGAAAGCGTCATGAAGCTCGGAGCAAGTTCCGTAACGGTCGTTGAAGGTACAAGGCTTTATTCCATCTACAACAGGACCGACATAACCGAAAGGCACCGCTCAAAGTACACGTTCGACAGACGCTACGAAAAGCAGATGACGGACATGGGGCTGATTACTTCGGCAAAATCAAGCGGAGACGGACAGACAGAAGCTTTCGAATGGAAGGAACATCCATGGGGCATCGGCGTACAGTATCATCCTGAATTCGTCAGCCGACCGATTGAGCCTCATCCGCTGTTCGTTTCTTTCATCCAGGCGGCCCTCGGACGGACAGCAGAATGAAAAACCCGAAATTCCGGTCATGTACCCTACCCGCATTGATTGTTTCCTCGATTTTGATTTCATCATCCTGTTCACTGCAGTATGATACGGTCATCCATGCGGAAAATTTCATACCGGAATTTGAGTTTACGTCGGCACAGTTCACCAGATACGAAAAATACAGGAAGGCGTTCAGGCTTGAAGCGGAAAAACTCGAGCAGTACAAGAGCGACGGTGAAGCATTTGCAGAAACGGTTTCGTTCTACACATGGGATTCCGACAAGCTGGACACTGAAGGCGGATGCCATTACCTGAGCATAAACACAAGGGACAGCATCTACTCGCTTTTTTCAGACATACTCATAAAAAACTACAGTCAGAATCTGGAGGTGAAAGCCCAAAACCTCAGGTGGAACGGAAATACGGAACAGTTGACTTCCGGAATAGGCGAAACGGTCTACATACGCCACAACGGCTTGAGCTTGGAAGGCTCCGGATTTTCTGCAAGCGGAATAAGCAGGTCATACACCTTTGATTACGATGTCGAAGGTGTTTACGACGATTCGGACGATTCGACTGAAGGCGATTCACAGGGAGGAAAGCGATGAAAAGAGCATTCGTTCTGATTTTGGTCTTATTGATTTCTTCACTGGCTTTTTCCGAGCGCATATCTTTCCGTGCAGACAGGATGACCGGAAGCACCAAAAAAAACGGCGGTGATACGACCACATTGAGCGGCAACGCCCAGATAATAACCGAAAACATGGAGCTAAGTGCAGATTCCATAGAGATTTCCGGTACGAATTTCAGGTACATAAAGGCAAGCGGAAACATAGTCGGAAAAATCAAGGACAGCCAGATGGATTTCACCTGCCAGAACATGACCTACGACCGTGAAAAAAAGAACGCCATACTGCAGAATACGGTCCACCTTGTCGATTCAAAAAACAAGGTCACAGCCGATGCCGAGATAATCGACTATTCGCAGGACACCGAAATTGCAGTGCTCCAGATAAACGTAACGATGGTGCAGGGAAACAACACCTGTACCGCAGCCCACGCAGTCTACAGGAAAAAGGACCAGACCCTTACGATGTCCGGAAATCCGACCGTTCAGCAGGGAAGCGACAAATTCCGTGCGCAGGAAATTCAGTTGAACCTGAACACGAATGAAATAACCCTTGACGGAAGGGTACGCGGTTCAGTCAGTGCGGAATCATCCGGGAAAAATCAGGCGGAAAGTCAGACGACCATAAAATCCACTGACGACAAGAATCAGACGGAAACGCCCCAGTCAGCCGGTGAACAGAAGTCCGAATCGGCAGACAAGACCGAAAAGACGGAAAATCCGACGGCAAATGAAATCGCCACTCCGAAGCCCCAGTGAAAAAAGGATGCAGTCAAATGAGTTTCATGAAGTTTTTTTCCAAGAATAAATCAGCCGATAAGATTCAGTCAGAAAATCAACCGGAT
>CACYBG010000304.1 GCA_902772605.1 uncultured Spirochaetaceae bacterium | reverse complement strand
CTGATTCACCGCAATGTATGGCGGTCTGAAGAAGATTGGTTTTTCGCCTGAATATTTTTCAATCGCCGCGTTTGTTTTTTCAACTTCATCAAGCATCTCTTCTGGAGTCAATTTTGGAAAAGCCGGGTGCGACCAGGAATGACATTCAACCGAACACCCATCATCAATTTCCCGCCGGATGGATTCAGAACTTTTTTCGTTGATGTTGTTTCCAATCAAAAAAAAGCTTGCCGGAATTTTATGAAGCTCCAGCAAATCCAAAATCTGTGAGGTAACGTCGAGGTTCGGTCCGTCATCAAAAGTTAGGGAAATCCGCATACTGACATTATAAATGCGAATTTGATTCTGTACACTTAAATTTTTAGCAAATAAAAAGATAGAATTTCCAGTTTGGTTACAAAAAAATCTGACGTTTTAAGATAAGAATGTTCTTAGTTTTCTCTTATTTACGTTTAATGATTTTTCGGGCGGTCTGCATTATATTCGTTACTGTCAGCAGGGAAAAGCTGATTTATCAAAGGGCAAGGCTAAAAACTTGATGAGTGGATTTTTAACCTTCCTAAATTAATTCGGGGAATACCCAAGGAGAATTTGATTATGAAAAGAGTCGTAAAGTTATGTGCAGTTTCAGTTTTGTTGGCTTCATTGGTTTCTGTTGCAGCGTTTGCAAACCCAGATAAAAAGACCGATGATAAAAAGGGTCAGGAAATCAACCGCAACGAAAGCATGAAACCGGATGAAAAGAAATTTCCAGGTTGCGGACCAAGGATGGGCTTCAATGGAAATTCCGTAATCGCCAAGGTAAAGTCTGTTGATGAAAAGAACGGAAAAATCAAGGTGACCGATGCCGATGGAAACGATGTTGAATATTCAATCACAGGATTTACAAAAATCACCGTGATGAACAAGCTTCCTGAAACGAATGTTACGGATGAAAAAAAATCAGCCGAAGCAAAGACACAGGATGAAAAGCAGGATATGAAACAGGATAAGAAAACTACATCGAATCGCCCGCAGCACGATATGCACGGAGGAAAATGGAACGGCGACAAAAATTTTCCGATGTCGAAGAATATGAAAGAAAACACCCTTTCCGATGTTAAGGAAGGTTCATGGGTCATGCTTTCACTTATCGAAGGAACAACGAAAACGAAGCAGGTCGGATGGATGCTCGTAAAGAGTGCCGAATAATTTTTAACCTCCGGAAACAGATGTTTTCGGAGGTTTTTTTACAATCGATTCTGACACCGTGTCAGTTTATTCACGACCGATTTCCCTAATCAGTTCGAACGGTGTCAGTGAAAAATCCGGCTTGATTTTTTTGGATGCCAGTGCGTGTGCAAGCGATGCAGTCTTTGCCGATTCAAGTGCAGAATATTTTTGGGCAAGAAGCGCACATACCAATCCAGACAGAACGTCTCCGCTCCCAGCCTTTGCCAATGCAGAACATCCATGCGGATTGAAAAACATTTCAATGTCCGAATCATTTTTCTGTGCAATCAAAACACATGCACCTTTTAAAATCAACGTGATTCCGGGAAATTCCGTGCAGAATTTTTTTGCAAGTTCAATTCTGTTTTTAACGGTTTCGGAAACTGAAAAATTTCCAAGCCCGCATTTTTCAAGCAGCACGGAAAATTCTTTTGGATGCGGAGTCAAAACCGTCGGAGAATTTTCACAGCTTCTTTTTTTTAAAATCGATTTGATTTCATCGTGATAAAAAATGTCGGCATCCATTATTACCGGAAGACTTGGATTTTGTTCCATGAAATACTTTACCGGTGAAATGTCGGCGTTTCGACCAAGCCCCATGCCAAATGCGATTGACGAACAGTTCTGCGGAAAATTTTCAGAGCACATGATTTCATACGGAACGATTGACGGAGATGGAAATCCATTTTCATCCAGACTGATTTTTTCGCCTGACGAATGCGGAGTCTTAAAATCGACAAGGGTCACAAGTCCGGCTCCAAACCTTAGTGCTGCAGACGCGGCAATTACGGCGGCTCCAAGTTTTTCACCTCCGACCACAGCCGCGTGACCGAAGTTTCCCTTGTTCACGTTTTGGTTCTGCCGGACTGGAAGTTTACAGTCTGACTCTTCAAGCATGAAGCATTTAAAATCAGTACGTTCGTTATCTGGACATGAGTTTTCAAAAGTTTCACGCGGGACTCCCAAATCTGTACATGAAATTTTTCCACAGGCTTCTTTTGCAGTATCGCTGAACAGAGAAAGTTTTAATGCTCCCATTGTAACAGTTTCATCGGCATTAAAAAAAACGCCTTCTGCATTTCCATAGGCATCAAGACCTGAAGGAATGTCGCAAGCCAGTCTGTATGATTTCATCGAATTGATTTTTTTTACGAGAGACGAAATTTTTTCGGGAAGAGAACCGTGGAATCCGCTTCCGAACACGCAGTCAACGATTGCATCAAAATCTGCATTCTGTAAAATGGACTCTGCATTTTCAAGTGCAGTGAATTTTACACCGGATTTTTCGGCCCGTTTTTTTTGAAGGATGCACATTTCTGATTTTTCGGGCACGCAGACGATGACCGTTGGATTTTTTTTCGCTCCGATTCTGCGGGCCAGTGCATAACCGTCGCCTCCGTTGTTTCCTCCGCCACACAAAATCAAAACGGATTTTTTACCGTGAAGCTTTTCTTCAAGCGACATGGCGGCATTTTCCATCATCAAATCCTCGCTAAGGCAAAAGCGTTCGCGACAGGCTGTGTCCAGAATCCTGGAATCAAAAAATATTTTCTGCATGAGTATATTATAGAAGAAATCGACTTGATTTTACAGTGGCACCGGACTGTAGTCTTGTCAGTCTATCTGTGGGTGATTCGCAGTTCCGCATGCCATAAAAAACTTCAAGTTCAGGAACCTTATCTCCCGAATCATTCAACGAACTTTCAATTCTCAATAAAAAATCGCTCAATTTTTTTACAATCCTGATTTTCACGGCATATATATAATAGTAGGAGAAAACAAATGCCTGAAATCAAAAAATATCCCGCGTGGGAGGAGCTCACGTTTGCAAACAACTTTCTTTTCTGCAAAATCATGGAGGACAATCCCGAAATCTGCCGCCGGCTTCTGGAAATACTTCTCCACATCAAAATTGAAAAACTTTCGCCACCAAAATCCGAGTGGGCGATGCAGGAGTCCGTCGGCTCAAAGGGTGTCCGCTTCGATGTCTACACCAGGGACGATAACCGAATCTTCGACATTGAGATTCAGACGACAATCAATGCGAACCTCTCCAAGCGTGCCAGATACTACCAGAGCATAATAGACACTGACAGCCTTGCGCGCGGTGAAAAATATAGCAGGCTGAAAGATTCCTATGTTATTTTCCTCTGTCTTTCCGACCCGTTTGATGAAAATCTCCCCGTCTATTTTTTCGAGAACACATGCAGATTTGGGCGAAAAAGAAATTTAGGGGACGGTTCATACAAACTCTTTTTCAATGCGTCCGAGTATGCTAAAATGGAAACGGTCGAGGAGCAAAACTTTTTCAAGTTTCTTTCGGAACAGAATGCAGATGGAGACTT
>CACYBG010000303.1 GCA_902772605.1 uncultured Spirochaetaceae bacterium | reverse complement strand
TTCGTTACTAAAAAGTTTCAGGTTTGTTTCCTTGATGGACGGGCTTTTGGAAAGCCTGAAAACTTCATTTTAAAAAATCAGTCCGTATTGGTGAACGGAGGGAATTTTGCGCAGGATAAAAAATTTTTTCATGACATTGAAAACATCGCTTGGTCGTTTTTTGGGAATGCATGTCCTTTGTGTACTTGCATTCATTTTCGCTTCGATTTTGGTATTTTCGAGGGAAAAAAAATTAATTCCCTTTGTCCTTGATTTTTCATGGATGATTTTTGCTGCGGTATTCTTAAAGCTTGCATTTGAAAAATTCTTTCCGATTGAAAATCAACATTCAAAATCAGCGAGACTTTTCGTACAGTTCATTCCGATTGTGCTTGCGATTCCGTTTTATTTTTTCTGCCGACTGTTGATGGATGATGAAGCCGTATATGCGATTTTGATTTACGTTTCAACTTTCCTTGCGCTTGTTTTCGGAAGCGGATATTTTCTTTCGCTTACTGCACGGGAAAAGAATTTTCCGAACATTGTGGCTAGCGGATTCCTTTCGTTCGTTTTGGCGGGATGTGTCTGCGCGGCATTTTCATTGATTGTCTTTGCGATTCACAGTCTTATCGTTTCGATGGGCGATTTGGCCTTTTACTTTTCCGAAATGTTCGGAGCGTTTTCACTTTATTTTGTTTTAATCGGGACTTTCGTTTCTTTCGTTACGAAAAAGTACGAAGAGATTTCCGTGAGCAAGGCGTTCAAGGTGATTTTTCATTATGCGCTTTTCCCTCTTTTTGCTGTTTATGTTCTGGTCCTTTACGTTTATTTCCTCAAGGTGATTTTTACAAGGGACATTCCGTCGGGATTGATTAATCCGTTTGTTTCTGCGGCAAGCTTTGCATATATGTTCCTTTATCTTTCGCTCAGGTCATATGAAAATCCTGCCGTGAAATTCTTTTACGGAAAGGGTGCATACTTCATGCTTCCGTTGATTGCATTCCAACTCTATGCCTACATGCAGAGGGTCATTGCATACGGAGTTACGGTCACCCGCTATTACAGTTTCATCTATATTTTGGTTTCGCTGATTTTCATCGGATTTGCAATAGGAAGAAAAAAAAGGGACGTTGAAAAATTCCTGTTTCCGATTATTTCTCTGATTGCACTCCTTACATGTCTTCCGAAAATAAATGCCATTGATTTTTGCGACGGAAGCATTGCACGACGGATTGAAAAGATTTACGAAAGCCACGGACTTTTTAAGGATGGAAAACTCATTACGGAAAATGCCGACAGTATTTTAAGTGCCGCTGAAAAAAATGAAATCAGGAACAACAGCTGGATAATCACAAACGGCGAAAAAAACATCTCATGGTATGACAGGGGTTTTAAGACATGCTATGGATTTGAAAATCAGCATTACGTCGAAAGCGATGATGAAATGTATGAATACGGTTGCGACTTTTCATTTGACTTGGATGATTTGAAAATCAACGTGGAAGGATACAGGACATTAAAGCCGATTGCGACTGCCAAGCTCAAGCCTTATCCTGAACCGACGCTTCTGATTTACGTCCAGGATGAAGGCGGGCTTAAAAAATCGTTCGTTCTTGATGACGAGTTGAACGGATATTTGACACGTCCGTTTGCAAAATTTACCGGCAGGACCATGCTGGATGAACCGATTGTTCTGGATGTGGATGAAAATGCAAGGGTCATTCTGACGACGCTCGTCATAAATCATTGCGGTGAAGGAAGTTCATTGACCGAAAGAATTATAGCGCGCGGTTATGTGCTTGAAAAATAAAGTGTACCTCTAAAATTTAATGAAATCATCAGCCGTGCTACAGGGCAATATGATACTTTGTGGCGCGGTATGATGTTCTAAAAATTTATGGCAGTTGGATTCAATCCCTTGTCAGATTCTTGACCCATTTGTATTTTCTGAAATGATGAAGCACCCATGGAATTTTTCCGACTTCATCAATGCATGTGCACGAGTAAACGACAAACACCGGCCAGTGGAATGCAAATGTTCCGAGTGCAGCAAGTGGAACAGCCAGACACCACATGCAGACAGCGAGAGAGTATACGTCGAAAAGGGTGTCTCCTCCGCAGGCGAAAATTCCGTTTATGACGATTGTGTTCAGTGAACGTCCATACATGTAGACGCTGTTTATGAGCATCATCTGAATCAGATATTTTTTTGC
>CACYBG010000302.1 GCA_902772605.1 uncultured Spirochaetaceae bacterium | reverse complement strand
GCGGGTCCCAGTTGACGGCAAGAATCAAGTAATCCTCCCTAAAGGGTCCCTCCTTGCTTCTTGCCTACGTCCCACTCCTGTGTTGCAAAAGTCCATTTCTCTTGTCATACCAAAGCCCTGTCGTTTTTTAGGGAGGGGAATAGTTGTCACTCATACAGACCAATGATTTCTATGAAAATGTGCCGACCGTTCATGCAAATCGGTTTCCATCCAAACAAAAGTTTTCAAGGACTCAGCATCATTTTAATCAGTTGTGCGGAACGACATCTTTTGTTGAACATGTCGAGTCTGGCATTTTTGGTGCAACATGTGGAAGCGGGTGGGGCCGGAACGATGCTCAACGAAAAGATAAGTTCTTTCAGTTCTTTATGAGGACCCAGGTTGCTCCGTTTCCGCCGTTGTTTCTGTTCGGATGTCCCGACGTTCCGAGTTTCGGGTTCTGTTCTATAAACGTACGCACCATAGGACCAAGGACAGGGTCGCTTCCGTGACTGTGGTTTCCTTTTCCGTGTATTATCATGATTTTCCTGAACCCGCGCCGGATTGAATCTGCAACGAATCCTTCCAGTCTGGTCCATGCTTCATCCCTCGTAAGTCCATGCAGGTCTATGCTTGCCTCCGGAGAAAGGTTCCTTAAATATTCGCGGTCGTGGAGCTTTGATTCAGTTTCGGCTTCATCGGCAATCCTATCCTTATCTACCGTACCATGTCTGTTTAGCCACACGTCGATCGGATTTGCGCGCCTTTTGTTGTCGGCTTCCATCTGAAGTTCATATCTGTAGCCCTGAGACTTGAGCATTTTCTGCTCCTTGGTCAAGGCATTCGGTTTTTTGTTCGGTTTCTGGGGACCCTTTTTTGGACGGGAATCCGACCTCTGCATTTCGTCCCACTGCGATAAAATGTCTTCAAAATCCATAAGAGTCCCTCCGCTCGAATCATTCTATTGGCAAAAGAGTTTCGTTCATTACCCATCCATAGGTATCGTTGCAACGGATGTAAGACCAGTTGTCGGTCCTTTTCTGTATGTTGACCAGCGATCCCTTTGAAATGAACACTCCGGCTCCGGAACCTGATTCGGGAACCTGCGAAATCTCACCGCCCGTAAACAGTGCCGATTTTTTCAGCGTCCAATGCGTATAGAAAACTCCCAGTCCCAAAAACACGACGGACATTGCAAGACACAGTGCGGCGTTCGGTATCCTGTGCAGGATGAAAAAGAGAACGGTCAGGACAATCATCACCACCAGTACCGCAAGTATCACAATCATGATGGGGATGCTCGGTTCCCAATCGGCAGAATTCAATCCGGCATCGCTTTCAATTTTGCGTCGTTCAGTCCTTGCACTTGAAAAGAACGGTATCGAATATCTTTCAGCCTTGTGAAGTTCAAGAAGGGCTTCAATGTCCTCGACCTCATCATAGGATGTCCTTTTCTGCGTCGGAGATTCCAGGTAATCTGAAAATGCATTTGCATAAAGGCTCGGTTCATCATCGTCATCCAGATAATGTCTTCCGGCGACAGGTCCGACCTTTACGGTGTACCCGGGAACGACAACGTTATAGCGCGTACCTCCAAGCGATATGGCCTTTACGTTGAATTCCGGGAAATTATACACGCCCTCAGAAAGCGGCTGCCAGTCGAAAGTCGCAACGGGAAGCGTATTCGGGTTGAATTCGTCGCTGTTGATGCTCTGCCTTGTTATGTCGAACCTTTCAACTTCCTTGAAAAGCGAATTTTCAGGGATTGACCACGAAAGATCGTAAACGTTGGTCGCATACCTTATGTTCAGCGTAAACTTCAGGTGCTGGCCGGCAGACATTTCCAGAGTCCTTGATGCGGCCGTAAACCTTGAATCGTCAAAGGTGATTGAAATCTTCGGCTTTGCAGTGCTTGGATTTTCATAGACGTATACCGATTCGAACGGAATGTGCGCCCACCATGTATCAACCTGAACGTCGATTGCACGGAACTGATATGAACCCGGAGCATCAAACTTGAAAGTCATTATCAGCCTTGTGCCGTATGATTCCGAAGTACCGACAGACGAAATGTAATTCTCTTTCCTCTGCCTGACGAAACTTGCTCCCTGAGGCAGGTCGTTGATTGCAGCCGAAATCTTGTCCGGTGAAACGTTTTCTATGTTGACGGCAAAAGAACATTCATTCGCCGTAAAAAAATATTTTTCGGTCTTTCTCAATCGGAGGCCCTGCAGATATTGCCAGGAGACTGCTCCGAACGATTTTTGCGGTGCCAGGATTGAAGCCGTTTCCAAAAGGACAAAGGCTAGTAATCCAATGCAGAACCTTCTGGTTTTTGCTGCTGATTTTTCCATTGGTTTTGTTCGTTCTCCCGTATTATCGAATACATTGCATTTTCCATTACCGATGAGCTGTCGGTATCCTGATTCGCCTGATTCGCGTCCTGCGAGCGGCTTCCCGAGTGCGATTCATATTCCCGAAGCGAAAGCTCCAGGTTTATCTTTGCATTTACGTCTGAACTTTTTACCAGAAGCGCCTGCTTGAAATAATCGACCGCACCCTTGTAGTCTCCGTTCCTGTGTGCCAGAATCCCCATGTTGTAAAGGACTGAAAACCTTACCATGTCGGCTGCATCAGGTGATATTTCCTCATAGCGTTTTTTTGCAAAATCATTTTCATTCTGCATGAGGTAAGTCGTAGCCAAGCCATAGAGCGCGTACTGCTGAATCGACGTGTCTCCCCTATCCTTTGCATTCTCTTCCACGGTCAGGAAATTTCCGACTGCATCCTGATAGTTTTCACGGTTCCAATCCATGCGACCCTCAAGGATTTTTATTCCGTCATGAACAGTATGCGGAGAACATCCCGTAAAAAGGAAAACCAACGATGCCGCAGCTGCAGCAGCCTTCGCCTTTTTGATTGACGAACGGTACATCGAAAGGTTCAGTTCCCCGACTATAAATGAAAGTATGATGAACATGATTGCAAGCAGTATGAAAAGGTTGTGCCTGTCCACGCTTTGAAGTTCGTAAACGACGGTAGCCTCATCATCAAACTGGGTGCCCATGGAAACTTCCTTTCCGTCAGCGTTTTTCCTGAGGCTTGAAAGCACCTTGTTTGCAGAGCCTACTTCAGATGAATCCACGAATGAAAGTTCCGGCATGAGTCGGCTTCCGTTCTGAGTCAGCGTCTTTTTCTTCAGCGTCTCGATTGCATCCAGTATGTTGTCTGCGCGAAGTGCCGTCTTGATTTCAGTCTCCATGTCTCCGGCAAGTACGGTTATCTCCCTGTCGGTTCCGAATCCTATCATTACGACCGGTATTCCGAATTTCACTGCGGACATCAGTGCGTTCGGAAGTGAAGAATCGGTTTCCTCTCCATCGGTAAACACCCAGATGCATGAAGCCTGAGACGACTGCGGAGGGAATGCATCTATGGCGGCTTCAATTCCCTTTCCCAGGCTGGTTCCCTTTGATGTCATGAGCCTTGGAGAAAGTGCGTCCAATATAGAAAGAACAGCTTCCCTGTCTTCGGTCTGAGGAACTGCAACTACACCGTCACCCTTTGCAAGCACGACTGAAACGGACGTATTGCCCATCTTTTCAAGGAGCATCTTTGCATAGGTTGCGGCAGCTTCACGTCTGGTCATTCCGTCGGGACCGTCTTCTGCTTCCATACTGTAGGAAATGTCGAACACCATGGAAACTGCATGTCCGCTTTTCTGAACGGGTACGAAACTTGTGCCCCAGGAAATTCCCGACATGGCTCCGACTATCATCACCCAGGCCAATACCCTTAGGAAAGTCCTTATCAAAAAGGATGACCTGTATCTGGTGAGCACTGAAAAATTCTTGTTGAGCGCCTTTTCCCTACCCAAGGTCTTTAAGATTCTTGCGTATCGGCTTATCATGTAGATTACGTACGGTATAAGCAGCAAAAGCGCATACAGGCATTTCGGATGAGCGATTGAAAAATTCATAAAATCTCCCTGAGTGCAAAGCGGCGGATGAAAACGGCTAAGAAAAGAAGGAATGCACCGGCAAATACAAATTCCCTGTAGAACCTTCTGTCGTTGTTCCTGATGTGATAGGTCTGAACCATGCTTTCGTTTCTTTCGACCGAATCAAGGACCTGGGAAAGAACGTTCAGCGAATCGACCTCAAAGAATTTTCCGTTTCCCTCGGATGCGATGTTTGCCATGACGGTTGAATCGTAATCTGAAAGCAGGAATCCGGACCGTCTTTGGTTGGTGTAAGGGTCTACATATTCAAGCGGAACGGAGCCCTTGGTTCCAATTCCAAGTATATAGAGGGAAATGTTCTTTTTTTCGGCAAGTCTGGCCGCCGTCTTCGGATGAATCGAACCTGCGTTGTTTTCACCG